>JADFMN010000002.1:300000-388636 GCA_022563855.1 Armatimonadota bacterium | reverse complement strand
CAGCTTCTTTGTAGCTGACCTTGGCCCTCATCTCCTTCGTGCCCGCCTCGATGAAGCGCTCCGGATTCGTCGTGATGCTCACCTCGACTATCGAGTCCGCCAACGTCGCGATCATGAAGTCGACCTGCTCGTAAGAGTTCGTGTCGTAGTTCCACAGCTCGATCCACTGGCCGATGTTGTTGATTTCGGCGTGCGCCTCCACTCTGAACTTCAGCTCTGTCGGCGTTTCAGTCGGAGCGGTGCCAGTGACGATGAGCTGCACTTGCCGCTCAGATTGGTTCAGCGTGATCCCCGGCAGCACCGTCATCCAGCTGTCGTCGCTCGCAAAAAGATCGCTCAGCCCGCCGCCGGTAAGAATCCCGCGGAACAGCGAGAAGCTGTCGGGCCGAATGTCGCGGTTGCCGTCGAGGAACAGCACCCATGCCGCGCCACGATCCTGGCCCCGTCGATCCCCGTCGTCGTCGTTGGGTGCCCCCACGGCCAGGTCGACAACGCCGTCGCCGTCGAGATCGCCCAACGAGGCCACCGAGTTGCCGAACAGATCGCCATTATCAAGCGTGCCAGTGAAGCCACCTTCGGTGTCGCTGATCTTCTGGTCGGACTTGACCGTGCCGTCGGTGTTGAGAAACAGCACCCACACTGCGCCACGGTTCGTGCCGCCGTCGCCATCGGTTTCCGCACCCACGGCCAAATCGCCCACGCCGTCGCCGTCGAGATCGCCCAGGAAGCCCCCCGAGCTGCCGAAGTGATCGCCATTATTCAGCGTGCCGGTGAAGCCGCCTTGAATGTCGCTGATCTTCTGGTGCGATCTGACCGTGCCGTTTGTGTTAAGAAACAGGATCCACACTGCGCCGCGGTCCGCGCCCCCGTCGTCATCGTTGATCGCCCCGACTGCAAGGTCGCCGACGCTGTCGCCGTCGAAATCGCCGAGCGAGGCCACCGAGAAGCCGAACAAATCGGCATTGTCCAGGATGCCGGTGAAGCCACCTGCAGTGTCGCTGATCTTCTGATGGAAATTGACCGTACCGTCGGTGTTGAGGAATAGCACCCACACTGCACCGCGGTCGACGCCCCCGTCGTCGTCGAACCATGCCCCCACTACCAGGTCGCCCACGCCGTCGCCGTCGAGATCACCCAGTGAGGCAACCGACCAGCCGAAGAGATCGCTATCGCCTAGGATGCCGGTGAAGCCGCCCTGGGTGGAGCTGATCTTCTGGTGCGACTTGACCGTGCCGTCGTTGTTGAGAAACAGGATCCACACCGCGCCGCGGTCGGTGCCGCCGTCGTCATCTGTGGGTGCCCCCACAGCGACGTCGCCGACGCCGTCGCCGTCGAGATCCCCCAGCGCAGACACCGAGTTGCCGAAGAGATCGCTATCATCCAGGATGCCGGTGAAGCCGCCCTGGGTATCGCTGATCTTCTGGTGTGCCCTGACCGTGGCGTTGGCATTGAGGAACAGTACCCACACTGCGCCGCGGTCGAAGCCCCCGTCGTCATCCGAACGTGCCCCCACGACCAGGTCGCCCACGTTGTCGCCGTCGAGATCGCCCAGCGAGGCCACCGACTTGCCAAACCAATCGCCATCGTCCAGGATGCCAGTGAAGCCGCCTTCGGTGTCGCTGATCTTCTGGTGCGACAGCACCCAGCCGGACTGGGCCAGAGCGCTCGCTGCGACCAGCGCGGCGAGCGCGATCGTCATTGCCCCTTTAGAAACAACGCGAGTATCCATCTTTCCTCTCCAGTACAGATTCACAGTACCGAGCATTCAAATTACCACAGACTGCAACTGTCCAAACTCGGACGCAATGCGCAATCCCGGTATTTTCACCGGGGGCGTGTCGCTCGCTGCGCTGACTCTCGTGTCTGTCTCTTGCTCATGGCTGACACACGCTGTCGCTGGGGACAGGCGAAGCGTGTAACGCGTAACGGGAAACGTGTAGCGTGTAACGAGCATGCACCCCCGAACCCCCCGAACTTCCGAACCCCCGAACCTCCGCGCTCGGCAAAGAAGAAAGCCGCCCGCGACCAGACGAGCGGCGAAGAACCAAGTGACCGAGCCGCTAGGAGCAAATACTCCTCTCCTACAGTTCCTGGTCCAACTGTACGTGATCGCAAACCGCAACCAAACGTCCTGCGGCCCGGTACAGGAACCATTTTATCGAACGGCGAAGAAAAAGCAATCCCTATCGCCGACTTTTTCTCCTAATCTAGCAATGTTGCCGTGCCACGCATCTATGACAGGCGGGGGCGGCTAAAATGGCGGCGTGGTCGAGACGATAGGTATAAGCAAGTCGTTCCGCGACGCCAAACGCGGGACGATCCAAGCGGTCGATTCTGTTTCTATCACGGCCCGGCCTGGTCGAATCTTCGGGCTCCTCGGCGTCAACGGCGCCGGCAAGACCACTCTGGTGAGGGTTCTCGCGACGCTGCTGAATGCCGATTCCGGAAGCGCGACGGTGTGCGGGCACGATATAAACAGAGAGCCCGAGGCAGTGCGAGCGTGCATCGGATTCCTATCCAGCACGGCGGCGCTGTACGGAAGGCTCACTGCGGAAGAGATGCTCCGCTATTTCGGTGGGCTGTACGGGCTGAAAGGAGAGCGGCTGGCGCAAAGGCTCGATTACGTCGTCGAGAAGCTCGCGCTCTCCGAGTTTCTCGGACAGCTGTGCGACAAGCTTTCCAGCGGCCAGAAGCAGCGGGTCTCCATCGCTCGCGCGATCTTGCACGACCCGCAAGTTCTGTTCTTCGACGAGCCGACTGTCGGCCTCGACGTCGTCACCGCGCAGACGATACTGGAGTTCATCGAAGAGTCGAGAGACAGCGGAAAGACGATCATCTTCAGCACCCACGTCATGTCCGAGGCCGAGCGTCTTTGCGACCACATCGCCATCATCCACGAAGGGCAGATTCGCGGCGAGGGAACGCTGGACGACCTGTTCTCGAAGACTGGGACAGACCGGCTTGAGGCGGCTTTCTTGCAGCTCGTCGGATACGGTGAGTCAGAGGAGGCTTCATGAGGGCGGCGCTCTGGGTGTTCCGCAAAGAAGCGCGAGAGATCATGCGCGACCGGCGCGTGATGGTCGGAGCGTTCATCACGCCGGTCTTCATCATCATCCTGTTCGTCGTTCTGGTCGGGTTCATCGAGCAGAAGGTCAAGACAAGTCCTGACCTGAGCATCGTCATCGTGGGGGAGACGGACAACCTCCTGGTTTCCGCTCTTGAAAAGGCGGAGGACGTCACCCTTAGATATGTCGATTCGGTCGACGAAGGGCGCGAGCTGTTGGCGAAAGGGAGGGCACGAGTCGTTCTCGAATTTAGCGAGCAGTTCGAGCAGGAACTGCTGACGGGCGAAGCGACCATAACCGCGCACTACGACTCCTCGGAGACCCTCTCGTCGATAGCGTTCTCGGCAATCCGGGGCATCGTCAACGAAGCGAACAAGGCCAGCGCAAAGCAAGCGCTGGAGCGGGCCGGACTGCCAGCCTCGTTGGCCGCACCGATGCAGGTCGTGCCTTCCGACATCGCTAAAGCCGAGGGGCTCGGCGGCTCGATGCTCGCCGGTCTGCTTCCGTACTTGATCGTTCTCTGGGCGTTCTACGGCGGATTCAGCACGGTAACGGACCTGGTCGCCGGCGAGAAGGAGCGCGGCACGATGGAGACGCTGCTCATCAGCCCGATTTCGAGATGGCAGGTCGCGTTCGGCAAGTTCCTGTCGCTCGCGGCTATCTGCTTCATCAGCAGCATGACCACGCTCGTGGCGATTCTCATAGTCGGCTTGATGAACTTTGAACTCACGAAGGCTGTCTTTCCGACCGGCGTGCACATCTCGGCGTCCTCGGCGCTTTCGATGCTCGCGATTCTCGTGCCTTTGGTTCTGTTCTTTGCCGCGCTGCTGATCTCGATCAGCGCCTACGCCAAGAACATCCGCGAGTCGCAGACGTACCTGACGGTCGTGAACTTCGTCGTGCTGATGCCAGTGATCTTCAGCCAGTTCATCGGCTTTACGGGCGTCGAAAACTCGGCTTGGGTCCGTTGGACTCCGATACTGAACTCAGCGATCGCTTTGAGAGAGGCGCTGCTGTCCAAGTTGACTCTCGGCCATCTGGGCAGCTCGGTGGGTGTCAGCCTTGTCTTGGCGGTTGCGATGATGGCTGTGGCGTTCTACCTGTTCAACCGAGAGCAGATCCTGTCCCGTTCTTAGTTGAAGGTGGAGAACGTAGCCAGCAGCGCCATCTGAGACTGCATCGCTGCCATGGCGGTCTCCATGGCCAGGAACTTGCGTTCGAGGTAGCCGCGACGAAGCACCAGATTGGCCCGGAACTGTGTGATGCGGTCTGCGATGTCGTCGATCTGTCCCTGAATCGCTTTGTCGGTCGTCGTCAGCAAACCACTCACCACATCTGTAAACGTCTCCAGGCCGTAAACGAGCTCTGCACCGATGCCGCGCGTCAGCGTGACTGTGCCAGCAGCGCCGGTGCTGGACCCGGTGTACTGGATTTGCAGGCCTTCGACATCCGTGTCTTCATCTCCAGTGAGATACTGTCCACTGCCGGTCGCAGCCAGGCCGCCGATCGTTCCCGCAACGTCTAGCCCGTCGGTAACCGTTCCGCCGGTGAGGCCGATGCCGCTGTTGTCCGCCGATGCGGTCTTGTCGCTGAAGACCGTAAAGTTCCCGGCTGTGCCGTACCTCTTACTCTCGATCTTCAGCATGCCGGAACCATCGACTGAAGCCACGACGAGATCCTTCAGAGTTGCGTCTGCATTGATCTGCGCTACGAGTTGGGCCTGCGTCGAGCTGATCGGAATGCTCAAGTTGAAGGAGCTGTTCCCGAACAGGTCTCCGTCGAACGTCAGCGTCTCTTGGTCGATGTTGAGACCGGTCTGCGCAACCGTGGCGACTGAATTCCCGAACGTCGCGACTTGAGTGATGTCTACGAGGTAGTTCCCAGCCTGCGACTTCGAGGTGCTCGAGATGAACAGCATGTCGTTCGACGTCGTTTCACCGACGGCCATCATCAGCTTGCGAACGCCCTCAGGATCATCTGAAATAGCTTGCTCCAGGATCGCCGTGTCGATATCGACCTTCCCGTCGTCATCGAAGGAGAAGCCGATCTGCGCCAGGTTCTTGATGTCGCCAGTTCCGACGTTGTCGAAGAGAATCGACGTCAGCCGCGATTCGACCTGGGCGGCGATCGAGTCACCGAACAGCGGGCCGCTCCGGAACGTCTCATCATCGAACTGACTGTACGTATCGAGGAAACTGATGATGTCGTTGAACGAGTTCTTCAAGTCCTCGAACGAGGATGAAATCTTCGCGACGTCCTTAGTGAGGGTCAGCGTCGCCGTCTCGGGAGTCGCTACGTCAGCCTTGATGAGCGTCAGCGTTACGCCCGGAATTACGTCTGTCACGGCGTTCTTGTAACTCGTCAGGGTGAAACCGTCCAGCGTGAATTCAGCGTCCTGCGCGACAACCAACTCGTTCGAGTCGGCTCTGTCGTACACGCCGATGGCTTCGAGCAAGCCGTCTGTGTCTGTGATGCTGGGCAGCCCGCTGTTGCCGGTGATCTCAAGCTTTTGGAACGTCTTGCCGTTCTCCTCGACCTCGACGACTATCGCAGTTGCGTTGGAGTTGACGTCGTTGTTGATACTGTTGGCGATGGTCTGCAGGCTGTCCGTCGAAAAGTCGACGGCGATAACTGCAGTTCCGATCGTGAAATTGCCTGTCGCTGTCGTGCCGGTCAGCGTCTGCAGCGTCGATGACGCGCTGCTGAATCCGTAGCTTCTTACCGAGTCCGAGTCGACCTGGTCGCGAAAGCTCGTCCCTCCAGTTTGGAAGCCGAGCGATGACAGCGCCGTGCCCGTAACGTTTGCAATCTGAATATCGCTGAAGAGACCAGAGCCTTCGGCCGTGAGCGTTAGGTACGCAGCGCCGGCGCCGCCGTCGATGAGACTCGCCGTCACTGTCGCACCAGAGGAGTTTATCTTCTGAGCAATCTGGGTGAGCGTGTCCGAAGAGACGACATCGACCGCGCGCCCGTTGATGATGAACGTGCCGCTGTATCCGAGTTCGGTGTCTACGGAGCTCTGCGCCGTGCTGGCCAGCTTGTTGGACGCTGCCAGCTTTGAGACCGTAAGATCAAAAGTGCCTGGAGCAGCAGACGACGTCGCAGACACCGTGGCGACTTCGTCGTCGCTCGAACTCGTTTTGATCGGATTGAAAGTAGCGGCGACGTTGAGCGCGCTAGCGGACGAGTTCAGGCCGATAAGATTCGACCGCAGTAGCGCGTATATGTCGAGTCGCTGCTGCAGAATAGCTTGATTCTGCTGCATCCGATTGATCGGAAAGGCCTCGATCTGCATCAACTGCGCGACGATGCTTTGCGCGTCGATGCCGCTCGCCAGGCCCGAGAATGATATGCCCGAAAGACTCATGATTCGCTACTCTGCCAGTCCTATTTTCGGAAAGTTTCGTCGTATCAACATGCTGCGAAGGCAGGATTCTGCCGTAACGGCTAGGCAATCATGCCGAGAAGCTCCTTGGCCTTCAATATCTGTTCTTGCACATCGGCTCTGACCTCGTCTTTCTCCTCATCGGTCAGGTTCAACCATTCGGCCATTTCTTGGCTCAGTTCGCCGCCGCACGACGATATCGCTGATTCGACGGCGTTGCCAACGAGTCGATCTGCACAGTGAACGCACGCAGTAACTGGCTCGTCTGTTGGTCGCTTGGGCTCCTCGTGGTTTGCAATAACCTCTTGCAGAGCGACTGGAAAATTCCACTTCTCGGCCAGTACGCCACCAATCTCAGCGTGGGTGACCCGAAGTACTCTGAGCTCTATCTCTATTAGCGGCTCGCTGCTATTCTGCGAGTGCTGCAATACCTCCATGTAAGGCGAGGTGAAGAACGTGATCAAGAAAAGCTGACCAATGTCGTGCAAGAGCCCTGAGACGAAGACTAGATCGCGAGCTTTCGGGGGCATCCCCTTACGGGCCGCGATGTGGCTCGCACACGTTGCAGTTCCAAATGACTTCTCCCAGAATTCCCTTTGCAGCGCGATCAATCTCGGGCTGTCTGATCGCAGAGCGTTGAGCACGCCAATGGATAAGACTAGGTTTCGAACCTGTTGCAGCCCAAGGAATGAAATCGCCTGGCTGATGCTCGATATCTGCTGCGGCAAACCGAAGTACGCCGAGTTGACAACTTTGAGCAGCTTCACGGTGATTGCTGCGTCCAGAGCCACGATCTCCTCGATCTGACTCGAACTCACTCCTTCACGCTCGATTGCTTCGACGACTTCAACGATGACCGTCGGAAGCGACGGTATATCAACCATCGCTTTATCGACGTAGGCCTGTAACAGCCCGTTTGACTCAAGATTAGACATTCATCTCCTTTTTCGGCTCTGCTATCTGCGTCATGACTGCGGCACGACACCGTTGACGTCCACGATCAGGGCAACGTTTCCGTCGCCGAGAATCGTCGCTCCGCTAATACCCGAGATATGGCCGCAGAACCGGCTCAGCGAGCTGATGACGACCTCTTGCTCGCCAATCAGCGAATCTACGACCAGCCCCACTCTCTGATTTGCAATTCCGACGACAACAACGTAGATCTTAGCCTCGGCAATCTCCTCCTTCTCCGATTGGCGGCACAGCGTCTCACCTAGCCGAAGCAACGGCGTCGAGACTCCGCGTATCACGATCACCTCGCACTTGTTCACGTACTGGATATCGTCTTGTGCTACGAGCAAGGTCTCGATCACGTTTCCGAGCGGCAGCACGTAAACGTTGTCCTTCACGTTGACCAGCAGCCCGCGAATGATTGCGAGCGTCAGCGGCAAGCGCAGGCGGACCGTCGTTCCAACGCCGACCGTCGATTCTAGATCGATGACTCCGCCGATCTTGTGCATGTTCGACCGGACGATGTCCATCCCGACGCCGCGACCTGACACCTCGCTGATTTCCTTCACGGTGCTGAAACCGCTTCCAAAGATGAACTGCAAACTCTCCTTGTCGCTGAGCCGCTCCGCCTGCTCCTTCGTGACGATGCCCTTTTCAACCGCGAGATTTCGGATTGCTTCGGGATCGATGCCATTGCCATCGTCGACGATCTCGATGACGATATGGTTCTCCTCGTGGCGCGCTGAAACAACGATGCGGCCTTCCTCCGGCTTGCCAGCTCTCACTCTTTCCTCTGGCGACTCCACGCCGTGATCGACGCTGTTCCTGAGGATGTGCAAGAGCGGATCGCCGATGATCTCGATCACGCTGCGGTCAAGCTCTGTATCGCCTCCAACCAACTCCAGGTGAACTTGCTTGCCCATTTTCTTGGCAAGATCGCGCACGACCCGAGGGAACCGGTTGAAAACGGTTTCGATCGGCAGCATCCGGACCTTCATGATTTGATCTTGCAGATCGCTAGTGATGCGTCCGATGTGCCCGAGCGTTTCGTTTAAATCGTCGATGTTCTGATCGGAGAACTTCTCTTTGAGATTCGATCCGATCTGCGCCATTCTCGTCCGATCGATAACCAGTTCGCCGACCAGATTCATCAAGTTGTCCAAGCGTGCGACGTCGACGCGCACCGTTTGGCCGGTGTCGCTCTTTCTGCCGCTCTGCGCATTCCCATTGCGTGGTCCAGAGGCGCTCTCTTCCGAGGTGGCAGGCGGCGGGGTTGTGCTCGCTGCGTCAGCGGGGGGAGCAGGGCTAGGAGCGCTCTCACGGGCTGCCTGGCTCGCACGAACCTGCTCCTCATCCCACGGGCACAGGTCGAGCTTCTTCACTTCGCTAATGGACGCCAGCTTGGACCGCACCTCTTCAAACGGTGCGTCGGTCTGGAACACAAGCTCGAAATCCAGTTCGAACGACTCTTCCTCGAGCAATTCCTGGTTCGGTTCGCACAGCAAGAGCTCACCTTGCTCCCGGATTATGCTGATCGCCATGAAGGCTCGGACGAACTTCATGACGCATTCGTCGTCCAGCCGGAAGTGTGCGTGATAGACCGGCGCCTCCTTCGCCGCTTCGGCGAGTGCCTCAAAGTGAACCGGGTCGATCGCCGAACAGAACGTTTCAGCCGCCTTGGCCGACTTTTTCGCACCGTGCTCGATCTGTATCGGCGGCTGCCCGTGGAACGACTGCAAGGTCAGCACGAGATCGCCGCACTCAACGCTGTCACCCTGGCCGACTCCGATTCTTTCCGCCATCTCGCCAAGAGTATCGATGCACGTCAGGAGCCCGTCCGCTATCTCGGTATCAAGATCCAGCGCATGACTTCGCAGCTGGTCCAGAACGTTCTCCATTTCGTGGGTCAATTGGGCAAAGTTCGAAAAGCCCATCGCCCGGCTGGACCCTTTGAGGGTGTGCGCGGCTCGAAAAATCACTTGCATCCGCTCGTCAGATGGATCTTCTTCTAGCTTCAGGGTCTCTTGCTCCAGTATCTCAAGCTGCTCATCCGCTTCCTGGATGAACAGGCTGAGATACTGGGACATGTCGAGTTCAGCGCTCATCGTGTTTCCTATCGTGAGTGGTCGTCGCCGGGGACAGGCTAGGCGGCCAACGCTTTGTCCAAGTCCAATAGCGTTATAAGGCGGTCATCCAGTCGCGCGACCCCATAGACGTAGTCGGACTCCTCGTCCGTGACCATCGCGGGCGTTTCCTCAATGTGCTCGGCGCTGAGGGTCACGACTTCGTTTACCTCGTCGACGATGATCCCAACGTTGCCGTTTGGGCTGTCGACGACGATGATGCGCGTTTTGTCGCTCTCCTCGACTTCTGGCAGTGCCAGCCGAACGTGCAAGTTGACGACCGGAATCGTCTTGCCTCTCAGGTTGACGAGCCCACAAATGTGAGCGTCAGTCTGAGGGATTGGCGTGATCTCCCTCATACGAATGATCTCGTTTACGCTGAAGATGTCGATCCCGTAGGATTCGTTACCCAGGCGAAATATAACGGACTGCTGATCGGATCGCCCGGCTTCGGTCTCGGCGTCCTTTTCCTTCTCTGTTACGGCTTCTGTCGTGGACATTGTAAGTACCTCGGAGTTCACTTCTCCAAGGTGATCTTCGGTCGAAGCCCCCGGCAACTTTACCGGCGAGCATAGAACTTGTTACAGATTGCGCGGTCGAGCGCCAGGTTCGGTCAGAACAAGCTGCAAAGCGGGGCTGCGACGCCACAACCGCTCGGCACCGATTCAGATACGGATTTACAGAAAAGCTACGCCTAAGGCGAGATCGCGAAGACAGATCGCCTTTCACGTCCGTCCTCAGATATGAGGCCAGGTTGCATCGACGATTTTCGCCGCTTGGCGAGCCGTCCGAAGCAACTCGCGTCGAGTCTTTTGGCAGTGGCGGCCAGTACAGATGACGCCGAATCTTCCGACGATTAGTTTGTTGTTGCCGCAGAGACGTCGAAGCAGCTCCTTTCAGTGAGATATAATTACAGGTTGATAGAAGTTGAGACAGACACCCATGAAAACTACTTTTGCCGCTTTGGCCATGCTCGTTTCAGTTTGCGCCTACGCTAATTCCACTCAAATTCAGTCCAAGAGCATACAAGCCGGAATCATTACAGTCACGTCGCCGAATGATGGGGACTATCTTGGCAAGACCAACAAGGTCAGGTTTACGATCACCGGTGCGAGCGTTCAGGTCACGGTGAAGGTGACCGCAACGCTCGATAGCAACCCTGCCATCACCGTGTCTGTTGAAGAGGAGTTTGATCCAGACGTCAACGGCGAAATCGAAGGCGACATCGACCTGAACTTCGCCAGTTCGACACCCGAAGGCGACTATACGTTGACGGTGGATGTTGACGAGCCCGGCAACACGTATAACGCGGTCCCGCCTATCTCCATTATCGTCGACGTCCGCGACCCGCTCTTTAGAAACAGCAACCCGCTTGTCGATGCGTTTGTTCGGGGAGTCGTCAATATATCGGCCGAACTGGACGAGCCGAACATCAAGGAGTGGCGCGTCCGGATCAACGGTAGCGACATCCCCAACAACAGTGGCACGACGACGGTGGTGGCCGTGGTCTGGGATACGAGCTCGATCATCGACGACGGTTCGCAGTCGATCACCATCGTCGTCGAGGACCTGGCGGGCAATAAAACGACCAAGACCATCGGAGTGACTCTGGATAGAGTTAATCCAAGCAGCACAATCCTTGCGCCGACCACCGGCAGCATCATTCGGCCGAATTCGAGAATCGCAGTCGTCATCGAAATCCTCGATCAATTCAACAATTCAGTACACAGGACCGGCATCGACGTCGAGTTGAGACGACTCGATGACAGCTATCTGGCTCGTGTCGCACGGCGAAGTATTACCCAGAGCGGAAACGCGGCTACTTGGGTAGGTAGAATCCGCCGAGGCCGCAATGTGCCAAACGAGTTCAAGATCGTCGTCAGCGTGGTCGATAAGGCGGGCAACGTCGCGATCGTGCAAGAAGTGACGGTCAGGATTACCGGTCGAGGCCGAGGGAGAGGTCGAGGGAACGGCAACTCGAATCGCGGACGCGGACGGTGGCTCTAGTTAGAAGGAAGGTAAGTGTAGGACGAAGTATGGAGTTAAACGCACGGAAGCTTTTCGCAATCACGATGGCGGTCGCGGCATTGACGGGCAACGTGAGCGCTCAAATCCCCGACCTGATGACGGCGCTCGACACAGGTGGGCGAGCTATGGGTCTCGGTGGCGGCACCTACGTAACGGATGCCAACACGTGGTCCATCAATGCGAACCCTGCGGGCTTGGGGTACATACGAACGACGACGTTCGGCATCGCGTACCGCAACCTGCCGAATTCGGTCAACGGAGTGTCCGGCGATTTTGCCGACCCGATATTCGATACCTCATTGACCGGAGGCGCCAACGCCCTGACCCATTTGGGCTACGCGGCTCCGCTGGGGAACGGCACCTTGGGAATCAGCTATACGCGGTCAGGCTTCATCCATGATCGTCGTTCGGGAACTGGCCTGGCTGACGGCGCACTGACGATTCGCAATTACAACGAATTGATGAAGGCACAAACCGATCTGTTCACGATCTCTTGGGGCAGAACGCTCGGCAACGGCACGACCAACGTGGGTTTTGGGCTCGTGGTTGCAAACCAGTACGTGAAGAACGATCTCGCGTACGACATTTTCAACGGGAACACGTTTGTGGGCTCTGTCTTGGCCGACAACACCGGCAACAGTACGGGGATCGGTGCCGTTGCGGGCGTACAGTTTTCACCTGGCGGAAGCTCCAATTCGTCGATTGGACTCAGCATACAAACGCCGATCGAACTGTCTGGGAGCAGCGTACTCGATCCGTACTACTCACGGATTCCGGGACGCGCCTCTATCGGTTTCGCAGTGCGAACTGACAGTTCGAATTCTCTGAATTACGTCTTGTACGGCCTTCAAGCCAACTACTTCTTTGGCGGCGATTCGAGCGGTATCCTTTCGCGAAAAGACCACGCTACGTACGGCGGTGGCTTCGAATACATGATGCACCGGTGGGGGGCGCAGGTTCCGATCCGGTTCGGCGTTTCGATCATTTCCGATGGCGGTGACGGTTTCAACAATCGCAACACACTCAATTTCGGCATCGGCTACAGGCCGATCGGAGGCGACTATTCGGTGGACTTGAGCTTGGCGAAGCCCGTTGACGGAAATCAAATCGACTTAGCGCTTTCGCTCACGATCATAACGGGGAGCAGATAATGAGACGCCTCCTCTGCATCCTCGCTCTGGCCAGCGCCTCCGGCCTTGCTCTAGGCCAGGCCTGGAGCGACCACTACGAGTCAGCTCTGCAGTCAGCCGGACGCGGGGACTGGACCTCCGCGCGCGAGTCGTTCCTTGCGGCGGTGGCACTGCGCCCCGAGGACCAATCGAGGCCGACGACCCTGCCAAGCCCAGTTCCGGCTCCTAAGCGTTGGCGCGATGGCTCGCCGTATTCGCCAAACTTCGGCGCGGCTTACTGCGGGTATCGACAAGGGCTCAAAGTAGCAGGCGACAACGGCCGACAGCTGCTGGCGAAGATGGGCGAAGAGTTGGAGGTGTTGTTGGCCAAAAACCAACACAGCCCGCAAACGTACTACTTCCTCACCAGGATTTACTCCGAAGTCCGCGACGTGGCTCGATTGGACGTTCTTGAAGCCACGTTCATCGCGATGCGCGATTCCTTGACCTGGAAGGTCGACACCAGCTTTGTATCTCCGGAGGAAGTCGCAGCGATCACCGCACTGACCCCGACAAAGTCCGGTGCGACCTCCGGTCGTAGTTCGCCCCCCACTCGCGTTATTTCCGCTGCTGACCTGGGAACCGGGGGCCGGGTGTCAACGAACATCGGGGCAGCGCAGCTGTCAGGGACTGAAGATACGCTTGCTGGGCGCGTTCAAGTGGTGCCGACGAAGTTTGCGCTGATCATCGGCAACTCTGAAAGCCGCATGGAGGAACACAAGTTATCTTTCGCCGGCGCAAATGCACTGCTGATCCGCGAAGCGCTCGTCCAGCACGCCGGTTATGACGAGGCGAACGTCGACATCGTCATGAACGCGACCGCCAATCAGATTCGCGTCAGCGCTGAAGCGCTTGCCGAGCGCATCGGCAACGACGGCACCGTGCTGATCTATTTCACCGGGGCCGGCTTCAATGTCGGAGGCAAGGATTACTATGCTGGCGTCGACGCCGAGTCTCCGCTGGCGACGAGCAACATGGTTGCCGTCAGCGATGTGTACGGAATGTTCTTGGCGAGGGGCGCGCGAATCTTCGCCTTCAGCGAAGCCAGCCGAAAGAAAGTCGACGGCAGGTTTTTCGGAATGGAGATTCCGATGGTGGGGGCAATTGCGCAAAGCCAAGCAACGATCGGTGGAGAAGAAGTCTTTGGAATCATCGAGGGCGGAAAGGAAATCGGCCTGTACAGCCGGGCGTTTGCCAGCATCCTTTTCGAGTTCCGATCCAACCAAGTGCCTATCACTGAATTCGCTTGGCAAGTATATAATAGTATTCGGAGTGGCGGTGTAGGAACGACGGGCGGAGGCAGCCAACAGACGCCAACGCTTCCGGTCCTCATAAATCTAGCGACTGACGCAAGATTTTAGAAGTACCGTATACTGAACCATAAATGAATCAATCAGGGCGACAAAGGGCTCCAGTGCCCCCACTGGATCCACATTCGGTGCGTGTTTTCAAGCGCTTGGCTGACGAGTTCAGCGTTCGGTATGCAGACGAATTTCTGTATCCTCACTTGCAGCGGCTGCTCGATTGCGAGAGCGAGGAGATAGACATCGACGAAATAGCGGAGAAGATCGTGACCGCACGCGCAAGCCTGGTCGTCTTCTTTTGCCACTACGCTTTCGCTAGACGAGGGAAGGATCGAGAGACGCTCGCTAATTTCGCGTTCGAAGCCCTCGGCCGCCTTCAGGGCGACCAAGAGTACTCCGCCGTGCTAGAACTCGACGGCGGCGAACAGCTTTGGGAGCACTTTGAGGCAATCTGCCAGGAGAACCGACGCAAGCCGAACGAAGCGCAGAACCGTGGATTGCTACAGGGAATGCTTGAGCTGTCCCAGGAGATTTATCGAGACAACGGCTCTGGAAGCCTCACGACCTGGCTGGTCGAACGCGTTCGGAAGACGCGGCGAATTGAGCCTTGCTTCGAGCGTATCGTCGACATCAGAGGCGTAGGACCGAAGAGCACATCGACGTTCATGCGGGACATCGTCTACATCTTCGACCTTGAGCAGTCCGTCGAACCCGCTGACAGAATCTACATCCATCCGATCGACCGCTGGCTTCGCACGATTTCTCGCTATATCGTGCCTGAGCCGAATATGGAAAAGGCGGCGGACTGGATCATCGCCGGCAAGATCAGCAAGTACTCTCGACGCGCCGGCGTGAGCGGGATCGCGTTCAATATGGGCACGACGTTCTTCGGCCAGAAGTTGGTGAAAGAGCCTGCTAGATTTGAGGAGATGCTCAAGAAGCTGGCACTCGGCGAACCGGTCGAAGAGCTAGTCGAACCCGAGCCTGTGCCAAGCGATGACGAGCCCGTCAAGAGTTAGGTTCGGCACGATTAGATCGATCGTGGGACACAGGTCTCGGAACGCCTCACAATGCCCTCCCGTGCCGATGACTTTCGCTGTGCCGCCCAGCTCATCGACCGTCCGCCGCACCAAGCTGTTCACTGCGCCCGCGTGACCGAGCATGATTCCAGACTGTAGCGAGTGCCTTGTATTCTTGCCGATTACGGTGCTCGGCGCACGCAAGTCGATCTCTGGCAACTTCGCCGTATGCGCTGCTAGCGCACCGGCCGAGACATCGACGCCTGCCAGAATCGCACCGCCCGCGTAACAGCCGGTCGCATCGACGCAGTCGATCGTCGTCGCAGTGCCGAAGTCGACGACGACGACAGGCGGATCGCTGATTTCAAGAGCCGCGATCGCGTTGGCGATGCGGTCAGCGCCGACCGCGTGTTCCGGCGAGTAATCCACCGGCAGACCGACCTGCTCCCCAGAGCTAAGCATCCGAATAGGAGCCTTGAGCCAACGCTCGGCAAACCGCTCCAGCGTGCGATCAAGAGCAGGAACGACGGACGCCGCTACCAGGCCATCCGCTTCGAACGCAACTCCGGATAGCGAGCACAAGCTGTGCATGGTCGAGCCGAATTCGTCCTCCGTGCCTTCGCGCTGCGTCTGGACTCGCCAAACGTGCTTCCAGCCTGACCCGTCGTGCAATCCGACGACGGTCTGAGTATTGCCAACGTCAATCGCCCAAAGCATGAGTGAGATCCACTTGGCTGTAGACGCTGCCGTTCAGCGCAGACTTCAGCGCGGCGACGATTCTCGATGCCTCGCTGTCCCTCAGCGCGGCGTCGTCCGCCTCGACCATTACACGTATCAACGGCTGTGTGCCGCTAGCCCGCACGACGACGCGCCCTCTGCCGGCAAGCGCCTCCTCGGCTCTACTGAGAGCGTCTACAATTTCCGGACGCGACTCCCAATCGCCGCAGTTGTCGACCGCGACGTTGATCAAGGTTTGCGGCCAATTGTCGAACGCTGCGACGTATGACGATGCTGGACGCCCCTCGCGCCGGATGACTCTCAGAAGTTCGAGCGCGGTAACGAGCCCATCTCCCGTTGGCGCGTGTTCGGAAAAAATGATGTGACCGCTCTGCTCACCGCCGATCTTGCCGCCGAGTTCGACCAATCGAGCGCCGATATGCTTGTCGCCGACCGGGGTGCGCACGAGCTGGATGCCTGAAGCGTTCAGGTACTGCTCGAAGCCCCCGTTGCTCATCACGGTGCCGACGACGACCTTTGGATCGAACCGGCTGGAATCGCCCCAGTGAACGCACCAGATCGCCATCGTCCGATCGCCGTTGATCAGCCGACCGGTCTCGTCGCAAAAGACGGCCCTGTCGGCGTCGCCGTCAAACGAGATTCCCAGGTCCGCACCGGTATCGCAGACGAGCTTCTGTACAGCTTCTGGACTCGTCGCCCCGCACTCCCGATTGATGTTCATGCCGTCAGGCTCATCTCCCAAGGTCACAACCTCGGCGCCAAGCTCTCTGAGCATCTTGGGCGCCATGGCGTAAGCGGCGCCGTTCGCGGTATCGACCGCCAGTTTCATCCCGTCCAGCCGCTCGGGCAGCAGCCCGATCAGGAACTCTGAATACGCGGCGGTCAGTTCTGCGGAGGCGTTGAGCCAACCGACGCCTCCGCCGGTCGGACACGGCAGACCGTCCGCGTCCATGAACCGTTCGATTCGCAGTTCCGCTTCTTCTGACAACTTGCGACCGTCACAGCCCATCAGCTTGATTCCGTTGTCAGGCGCAGGGTTGTGGCTGGCGCTGATCACGCCGCCCAGGCCGAACCCCTGCGTGCGGGCGACGTAACTGATGCACCCGGTAGGAACGACACCGAGCGCCTCGACGTCCACGCCGACGGCACAGAGCCCAGCTGCGAACGACGCGCCCAACATCGGCCCGCTCCTGCGCGTGTCCCTCCCGATCACAGCTCTCGGCTCACCGCCTTGCTCGAGCAGCCAGCGTCCGGCTGCGCGACCCAGTCGCATACAGAACTCGGGCGTCAGCTTTTCGTTGGCGACGCCTCGCACTCCATCGGTACCAAAATGCTCGCGCTTCACTGCTTCTTGACGACCTGAACCTTTGCCGGTCGAATCACGCGATCCAGCATTTTGTACCCCGGTTGAATTTCAGCGGCCACGGTTTCGTCTTCGTGCTCGTCCGAGTCGATCGTCGTCACCGCTTCATGCATGTTCGGGTCAAACTTTTTGCCAAGCACGTTCAACTTCTCGACGTTTACCGTCTTCAGCGCCTTGCGCAACTGCCGTTCGATCTGCTCAAAGCCCCGGCGAAGGTTTTTATCCGACGCGCCACCCTTTTGCGCTGCCAAAGCCCGCTCTAGATCGTCCAGCACTGGCAGTATCTGCTGGACCAGCGGCTCGCTCGCGAACTGAAGCGCCTGCCGATGCTGCTCGCGCAAACGCTTTTGGATGTTCTGGGCTTCGGCCATCGTCCGCAGCAGCTCGTCCTTCAAAGAGTCGCACTCGCCGGTCAGCTGCTCGATCAGCGCAACGTTCGGATCTACCGCAGGTTCCGGCTCAGCGGTCGCAGGCTCTTTAGTTTCTGCTTCGTCTGGCTTGGCGGCTTGATTACTTTCCTGTTTGGTGTCTTCTGGCAGCAAATGCCCCTCCTGAATTAGGGTTGTTCTCGGCGAAAATTGTACCTGGCCAGGCTAGTTCCGGCTCGGTCAGTCCCTTTCCCTGCTGGACCTGGTGACGAGCCTGATCGGAGTTCCAACCATAGGGTACTCCTCCCGAATCCGGTTCTCGATAAACCGCACGTACGAAAAGTGCATCAGCTCGGTATCGTTGCAGAACAGCACGAACACAGGTGGACGCTCTTCGGGCTGCGTCGCGTAGAACACCTTGACCGTGCGGCCTTTGCGCGTCAGCGGCTTCTCGTACAGCGCGTCCTGGATGATGCGGTTCAGCTTGCCGGTCGGAATGCGCGTAGACCAGTTCTCGATCGCTTTTGTTACGGCCTTCATGATGCCGTCGAGGCCGGTCTCCTCCTTGGCGCTCGTGAACCGTATGGGCACGTACGACATCTCCGGCGCCTCCTCCCTGATAATCCTGATGAAGTCTTTCTTGATGGCTGTGCGCTTGCCAAGATCGCCCGTCGGAGGCTCCACCAAGTCCCACTTGTTCACTGCGAAGACGCACGGCTTGCCCAGGTCGTGCGAGATCTTCGCCACGCGCTTGTCGCCGTCCGTCAACCCGTCTTTGCCGTCGATCAAGACCAGAGCGCAGTCCGCGCGCGCAAGAGCCCGTGTCGCGCGCAGCACCATGTAGTACTCGATGCTTCCCTGGATCTTCCCCTTCCGCCGAATCCCAGCTGTATCGATCAGCCGAAACGCCTGCCCTTTGTGTACTATGTCCATGTCGATCGCGTCGCGGGTCGTTCCCGGAATCTCGCTGACGATAACTCGATCTTCCCCCGCCAAAGCGTTCAGGATCGAAGACTTACCGACATTGGGCCGGCCGATGATCGCCAGCCGTAGCGCGGTGCTCTCCGCGTGCTCGCCGATCTTCGGCAAACCTTCGACGATAGAGGTGAGCAAGTCGTCCACGCCGCGACCGTGGATCGAGCTGATCCCGACGAGGTTCTCAAATCCGAGCGCATGGAACTCGTGTACGAGGTCCTCCCTTCCCTCGCTGTCGACCTTGTTCACGACGACTATGATCTGCCGGTCAAAACCGCGCAAACGCTCCGCCAGGTCCCAGTCTGCCGGGGCAATACCCGTGTCGGCGTCGACCATGAACAGAACGATGTCCGCGTCGCTGAGAGCAACCTCGACCTGGACGCGAATCTGCTCTACAAGAGGGTCGTCGTCCCCGAAGAGGATTCCGCCTGTATCGACTAGCTGATACTGGCGTCCGTGGTGATCGCACTCGGCGTAAAGCCGGTCCCTCGTGATCCCAGGCTTGTCGTCGATCACGGCGATGCGCCGCCCCGCCATTCGATTGAACAGCGTGCTCTTGCCGACGTTCGGGCGCCCGACGATCACGACGGTGGGGTAACTGGCGGACATCTGAGGAGTTCGGAGCGTACCTGAACCCATTTTCGGTAAAGTCCCATCGGTCATGGTGGGCGAAGACGCGCAATGGTGAAGTACGAACTGATCAAGGCAGGCGAGCAGACCAGGGCTAGGCTCGGGCGACTGCACACGCCACATGGCGCTGTCGATACACCTTGCTTCTTGCCGGTGGCGACTAGCGGCGCGGTGAAGACGATCGACTCTGGCGACGTTGAGCGTCTCGGCTTCGGCATGCTGCTCGCCAACACTTACCACCTGGAGCTTCGGCCTGGGTCGGAGAGGATCGAACGACTCGGCGGGCTTCACAAGTTCATGAGTTGGGAGCGCCCCATACTGACGGACTCCGGCGGGTACCAGGTCATGAGTCTCGCCAAGAGCCGGAAGATCAGCGACGAAGGCGTGCGGTTTCGCTCGCACCTCGACGGCAACGAGATGTTCCTGACGCCCGAGCGCGCGATTGAAATACAGGCGCGGCTTGGAGTGGACATCTGCATGGCGCTCGACGAGTGCCCGTCGCACCCGTGCGACAAATCCGAGGTTGGGCGCGCGATGGAGCGAACGCACGATTGGGCAGCTCGATGCCTTGAATCGCGATGCGACGGGCAAGCGGTTTTCGGCATCCTGCAGGGCGGCGTCCACGAAGACTTGCGGCGTCGATCCGTTGACGCAGTCTGCGCCATGGACTTCGATGGCTTCGCGATCGGCGGCGTGTCGGTCGGGGAGTCAACCGACCTGCAACGCCCGGTCGTCGAATACACCGCCCCGCTGCTGCCGCCCGACAAGGCCCGGTACTTGATGGGCGTCGGACACCCGCAAGATATCATTCACGCGGTCGCCTGCGGAATCGACATGTTCGACTGCGTACTGCCGACGAGGCTGGCGCGTCACCACTGCCTCTACACCCTTCAGGGCCGCGTGAACATCGCAGCTGCCAAGTGGGCCGACCACGACGGCCCCGTCGATCCCGATTCGGTCTTCCCTGCTACCGAACGGTACTCGGCCGCATACTTGAGGCACCTGTTCAACATCGACGAGCCGCTCGCCCAACGGCTGGCTACGTTGCACAACCTGGCGTTCTACGCCCGTCTGATGCAGGAAATCCGCCAGGCGATCGAAGAATCTTCGTGGCCTGCGCTGGTTCAGCGATATGCGAACGCCTGACCGCGCCTGGTAGGATACGTCCAGCCTCCCAGCTCACAGGAACACGGTATGCACGACAAGCGTTTTGGCCTCAAAGTCATGATCGGCATCGTCCTCGGCATCGGTCTCGGACTGGCGCTTACGCTGATCGTTCCGGTAGGCGTCCAACCCGGCGACGTCCTGCGCGCCACGCTCAGCGACGGCACGTACGTCAACGTAAAGATCACCACGGCTGCCGACGACCCCAAGGGCACGGAACCATCGACCGCGACAGTAGTAGAGGCCGAAGAGAGAGATGACTACCCGTCGTACGAGATTGCGTTTGCCAGCCCGGTAACAGTCATCGGCAAGTCGCTGGAGAACGCGCAGGCCGAGCTGAGTCGATCAGCCGGCGTAACGTTCGAGTCCGCCGAGGTCACGAAACGAGACAAGGTGGTCGTGCGGCCTGGTGCCACAGAGATCGTCTACATCGTCGGTCAAATCTTCATCCGTATGTTGAAGATGCTCGTCATCCCGCTGATCATCGCGACCGTGTTGATCGGCATCGCCAGCCTCGGGAACATCAAGAAGCTCGGACGGCTAGGCAAGCAGGCGGCGCTCTGGTACGTCGGCACGATGCTGGTCGCCGTCGCTATCGGAGTGACCTACGTCAACCTCATCAATCCGGGCGAACCGTTGATCGAAGCGTGGAGCGAAGACGCCGGCGAAATCGCGATCGCCAGCATGAGTCCAGCGGACATGATCCTCAAGACGATCCCGACGAACCCGATCGACGCGATCGCAAGGGGGGACATCGTCGCAATCCTGTTCTTCATCATCATATTCGCGCTGGCGATGCTCAAGCTCGGCAAGCGCCGCGTGGCGCCGGTGTTCAACTTCTTCGAGGGGCTGAACGACATCATATACATGCTCATCGGATGGGTGTTGACGATGGCGCCGATCGGCGTCGGCTGCCTGATCGCCGAGTCGATCGGCACGCAGGACTTCGGATATCTGGGCATCATATCGAAGGGGCTTGGACTGTTCGCTCTCACTCTCACCCTCAGCCTCGCCACCCACTTCATCTTCCTGATGATCATGGTCAAAACGGTCGGAAAATACAATCCGTTCACGTTCCTGAGGCATTTCAGTCCTGCCCTCGCGACCGCGTTCGGATCAAGCAGCTCCAGCGCGACGCTGCCGGTAACGATGACCTGCGTCGCCAAGACCGGTGTGTCCAAGCGCATCAGCAACTTCGTTCTTCCTGTCGGCGCAACGCTGAACATGGATGGCACGGCGCTTTTCGAGGCGATCGCAGTGCTGTTCTTCGCCCAAGCCTTCGGCCACAGCCTCGGCCTCGGAGGTCAGGTGACCGTTGCGCTTACGAGCATCGTGGCCGCTATGGGCGCGGCAGGGATTCCATCCGCCGGACTCGTGACGATGACCGTCGTTCTGAGCGCCGTCGGCCTTCCAGTGACGAAGATCTCGTTCCTCTGGGCGATCGACCGACCGCTCGACATGATGCGCACGGTGGTCAACATCACCGGCGACGCCGTGACCGCGCGCGTCATACAGACTTTGAATCCGGACATCAAGGCCGAAGAGGACGACCTGTACGAGCGGTACGAAGAGGTCGAGCCAGAGGCCGCTGACGACGACTAGGACTGAGGTGCGAGGTACGCGGTTCGAGGTGAGAGGTGCGAGTCCAACTGTCGGCGGCACCCTCTCCCCTTGGGGGAGAGGGTTAGGGTGAGGGGTTCAAGCTATTGAGCCAAATCCACTGAGAAATCAACCGATGAAATCGAGGTTAGCGTGCCACGGTCAGGCCCGGAGGGTTTGTCCGTGCGATTCTCAATCCCTCTCCCGGCTCATTCGGACTCCGCCAGCCGACAAAATGCCGTGGCCGGGGGAGGTTAGGAGGGGGCCGTGCCCCGGAGGGGGCGTGCCGCTCCTGCGACACCGCGCGCGTCAAGCCGCGCGAACGCAAAGCGCGGTCTCCTGAGCCTGACGAAGGACCGCGCACTCCCAAACCGGACTCTCATGCCCGCTGCGACATTTCCCAATCGACCCTTGACCCTAGACCCTTACGGCTCCCAAAAAGCCGACTGCACGATGAAATCGCCGTCGAACGCCACGCATTCGGCCTCCAAACGCGCGCGCTGATCCAGGGCCATGCGAGGATCGCGCTTGGCGATCGGCAGCTCACCGCGCTTGTTCACGACCCGCCACCACGGAACCCCGTCCTCCGGACAGCTCGCCATCCACCGCCCCACCATGAACCCGGACGCGGGATTCTCCAGCGCGCGTCCGACCGCCCCATAGCTCGCGACGCGACCAGCCGGAATCGACCGGACGACTGCCCAAAGCTGATCTAATTGCGAATGCCCGTGCTCACCCATTCGATACGATCCGGCGCACCCTCGGCGATCAAATCTCCGATATGCTCCGCGTCCTCGACAAGGATCTTGATCAGTGGAGCCGCCTGCCCGACCGCGATATCCCAGCCTTCGAGCCAGACTGACTCCGCACCCATGCATGTGGCCATTCTCCAAACCTCTTCCGGCGTCAGCGGCCCGCCTCGCTCCGCAGCAACGTCTACGGCCGCTCGCATCTCGGCGAACATGTCGATACTCCCCGAACTGGCCGCCGAGTCGAGGCCGAGGCCGACGGAAACGCCAGCGTCCAGCAGTTCGCGAACCGGCGCGCGAGGGCAGTTCAGCGCCTCGTTCGAGCGCGGGCAGTGCGCGACGGTCACGCTCGATTCGGCAATGAGGGCGACCTCGTCGTGATCAACGTCGCAGGCATGCACGAACTGTACGCCCGGCCTCATAAAGCCGAGATCCGACAATAGAGAAACCACGCGCACACCCTGTGGGTGCTCCATCCCGGCGTCGGCGCAAAGCTCGGCGATCGGTCCTCTGCCGAAGCGGAAGTAGTCGTTCTCGTGCACCGATTCCGCAACGTGGATGCTGATGCGCCCGCCGGCCTCTGCAAGAGTCTGGAGCGTCGCGGGATCGACCGACCACGGCGCGTGGGGACTCATGTGTATCTCACCCTTGAACAAGACCGCGTTCTTACGAACGTTTTCAGCGACCGCCTCCAACTTTCGCGCCGGGTCTCCTTGGTCGCCGAATGTTATCACCTCCTGAAAAATGATCCCCTCTGGACCAGACGACGCCAGCGCCTCGCCTGAAAACGGCCGGTCGGAGTGCTCGCATACAAATCCAACCCCGGTCGATCTGTTTTCGGCAGCCGCCAGCAGACAGTCTTCGCGAACAGCTTTAAGGTCCTGCCCGCGCTTCAGCCTTGTCAACGCCGCGATCCAATCAAAATAGGAACTCTCGTCGATCTGGCCGAGCAAGCCCCGGTATTCGAAGTGTGAATGCGCGTTTACGAACGCGGGCGACAAGACGTACGGCTCGGGGGCGCCGTTGTGCGGCCTCAGCTCGTCGATCGTGCCAGACTCGTCGATCACGACCTCGAGGCCGAGCTCAAGGCGTCCATCGATTACGATGCCGTACGGTCGAAGTGTCAAAGCGGTGTTGCCCAGGCCTGCTGGAGAGCGTCATACCGAACGGACCTGACGTGCATGTCGCCGTAAAGAATGTTGTACCGATAGTCGTGCAGCTTGCTTTCGACGAGCGCATTCCCATCGTCGATCATAAGCGCTGCTTTATTCGGATGCCAATGTCCGCCGCCGTCAAACAGCACATTCACCCCGGCGACATCTTCCAACTGGGTCTGGCTCAGACGCCGAAACGTGATTTCCGTCCGGTACATGTAGCTGAGGCCGTACTGCGCGTACATGGTCGGGCTCGCGGGAAACGTCATGTCCGGGTGCGTGTCGAGCACTTGCGATCCAACGTCCGATGGACATTGAAAGACCTCGTAATTTCTGAGATAGCCCTGCAAAAGCTCGTGCATCATCGGCATATCCGGAATTAGCGCCATGAAGTCGGGGTGAGCCGCCCAGATCTCCGGGTGGAGCTTGTCCGCCGCATCCACTGCGTTTGGAAACAGGTCGTCGTAGTCCGCCATGTACAGCAGGATCGCCGTGCCAACCTGCTTTAGGTTGCTCATACAGGCGGTCTGCTTGGCCGCAGCCTTGGCCCTCGCATACACGGGAAACAGGATCGCTGCCAGAATCGCGATGATCGCGATGACGACCAGCAGCTCGATCAAAGTGAACGCACGTTTTGCTCGCATGACAGGTGCTCGCATAGTGTACGCCGCAGAAACCGGCCAGGTGCCAGAATCTGGCGAAACGACTTGCTTGTCAGACCCGTCCAAGAACTGAGATGGTTCGACCGACAATCAATGTTGAACGACCCGAAAACGTAGTTCATTGAACCATCGGCTCGACTGCGGCGTTGAAGATATCGAGTTCGACCGTCGCACGTCGCAATACTACGGATTGGAAACGACTTGAAATTTAGCTGGCCAAAGAGCGACTTACCCTGGAAGGCCGTCCTGAGTTGGGCGGGCTACGGGCTGTTCGTTCTGGCGGTGCTGGTCGTTTCGATAGGCTTTGGCTGGATCAATCAGAGCCCAATAGCCAGAGAAGTTTTCCTTGGACGAGTTTTTGGCGCCAGCGAGCCGCCGGAACACGTATTCTCCGCCGGTGCCATGAACCTGCTAATCCTCGGCGTTGATGAAAACAGGAACTCGGACGGCACCGTATTAGAGAACTCTCGCGTCAGAAGCGACATGATCCTGCTCGCCAGGCTGGACTTCGAGAACAATAGAATCACGGGCGTGTCGATCCCCAGGGACACCCTCGCAACGCCGGAGGGGTACTCCACTCCGCTCAGGATCAACGCGTTCCACGCGATCGGTGGCGCGGAGCTTGCCGCAAAAGCAGTCGAGAGCTTGATCGGAGTGCGCGTCGACCGGACGATTGTCGTTAGCTACAGCGGATTCCAAAGGATCGTGGATATGCTCGGCGGGGTCGAGGTGAACGTGACGAAGGCTCTCAACTACCACGACGACGTCGGCAACTTGCACATAGAATTGGCGAAAGGCAAGCAGCTGCTGAACGGCTACGAGGCGATGGGATACGTTCGGTACCGCAAGGACAGCGATTTTCAGCGCCAGCAGAGACAAAAGCGGTTTCTCACCGCGTTTCGACAACGTGTCAAAGAGCGCTGGACGAAGATTCCGGCGCTGATAGATGAATTGCAGAAGCTGACTGGAGATGCGTTCACCGACGAAGAGCTCGCCGCTCTTTTCAACTTCGGCCACGGCCTGTCCAACGACAGTATTCGCCTCGGAACGATCCCGGTTTGGGAGGCGGAAAACTACGACCTAGTCGTTGACTCTGCGTCGCTCGAAAAGACCTTGAAGGAGTTCGAACTGCTCTCTTCTTAACGAGCGGGATGCAGGTTTTACATGATCCCGTTCAGCATCCCGAACTACGACGCTGACGAGCCGGACAGCTCAAAGAGCCGCGGTAGCGGATACACGTCCCGCAAGGACGTCAAGTGGATCGCCGTCATAATCGTCACCTTTCTCGTCATCAGCTATCCGGTATACAAGGCGTTTGCCGAGCAGAGGGACAAGCACGTCTGCTCCACATACCTCAAAGATATCGGCCAAGCTACCTTGCTTTACGCCGCACAGAACGGCGACCGGCTGCCTCCGCTGTATGCAGTCGGTAGCGGCGGCTCTCCCGCGCTGTACGACGGGCTGCCGCAGGTTTGGGCATCTGTGCTGGCCGACTACACGAACTCGAGAACTGAGTTCCGATGTCCGTCGGCGACGGACGAAGAGACGATGAAAGCCATCGACCTATCTGCGAGCGACGGGCCGATGGAGCTGACGTACGGCATGTACTCCGCGATGTCCACAAAGCAGCCCTTGCTGCTCGCTGCGACGAATGAGACGCTGCTCTTCGTCGAGACGTCAAACTATGGGGCGGGAGACACGTTCAACCCAGTTCCGTACACGACGAGTACGGGCGTCGAAGTGCCGTTTGACGCCTTTTCTGTCGCTTATAACACGGGCAACTTCGGCTTCGACTCAACGACGCAGTGGGTGACGCGACTGGCGTTTCGCGCCGCCGGAACATCTGGATACCTCGGCGCAGACGTGAAAGGCAGGCATGGGCAAGGGCTGAACATGATTTACGTAGACGGCCACCGCGGGTTGTTGCATCCGGAACAGGCAGAGGTCAAACACCTCTCGCCGGACTTGCTCGACCTGTGGCAAACGCGCTAAGAGTACTTTTCGAAGTTCTCGTCGAACATCGATTGCAGCTCTTTGGCCTTCAGATCGTAAGCATCGCCATCGGACCACGTGTTTCGCGGCATCAGAACTTCGGTCGGCACTTCGGGGCACGTCGTCGGCACGGACAGCCCAAAGATCGGATCAACCTCGTACTCGACGCTGGCCAGAGCGCCGCTGAGCGCAGCGTTGACCATGGCCCTAGTGTAGGCAAGGCTCATTCGGCTGCCGACGCCGTACGGGCCTCCCGTCCAGCCCGTGTTGACCAGCCATACGCTAGCGCGGTGCTCGGCAATCTTCTTCTTGAGCAGCTCCGCGTAGACTTTCGGCCGCAACGGCAGGAACGGCTGGCCAAAGCACGTCGAGAACGTCGCCTGCGGCTCGGTCACTCCGGCTTCGGTGCCCGCGACCTTGGCGGTGTATCCGTTCAGGAAGTGGAACATCGCCTGTTCCGGCGTCAGCTTGGAGATCGGCGGAAGAACGCCGAACGCGTCCGCGGTGAGAAAGATGATGTTCTTCGGGTGGCCGCCGACGCTCGGTAGGACAGCGCCCTCGATGTGCTCTAGCGGATAGGCGCAGCGCGTGTTCTCCGTAATCGACCCGTCGTCGTAGTCCGGCCTCTTTTGGTCGTCCAGCACGACGTTCTCCAGCACCGATCCAAACTTGATCGCGTTGTAGATCTCCGGCTCGCCCTCCTTGCTGAGCTTGATGCACTTGGCGTAGCACCCGCCTTCGAAGTTGAAGACGCCTTTGTCGGTCCAACCGTGCTCGTCGTCTCCGATCAGCCTGCGGTCCGGGTCGGCCGACAAGGTCGTCTTGCCGGTCCCCGACAGCCCGAAGAACAGCGCCGTGTCTCCGGCTTGGCCGATGTTGGCAGAGCAGTGCATGCTCATGACGCCCTTGAGCGGCAAGAGGTAGTTGAGGATCGTAAAGACGCTCTTCTTCATCTCGCCCGCGTACATCGTGCCGAGGATGACGACGGTCTTGCGTGCGAAGTCGAGGGCGATCATCGCGTCCCGCTCGACACCGTCTACTGTGCGCTTGTACGTCTCAGACCCGAGGTCGACGATCGTCCACTCAGGACTAAAGTCGGCAAGCTCTTCATCTGTGGGCCGTATCAAGAGCGACTTGATGAACAGCGCGTGATAGGCGTTCTCGACGATGATCCGAACGGCGATCCTGTGGTCTGGGTCCGCTCCGCCCCACGCGTCGACGATATAGATGTTCTTATTGGGCAAGGCACTGTTGACCTGGCCCAAGATCGTGTCGAACTCCTCTGGCGTTATCTCGGCGTTGTTGTCCCACCAGACGTTGTCTTCCGTCGACTCGTCGCGGACGACGCGCTTGTCCTTGGGAGTTCTCCCTGTGTACTTTCCCGTGTACGCGACGAGCGCTCCGCCTGCCGAGAGCACCCCGTCGCCGTTCTTGATCGCGTGCTCGACGAGCTCTGCTGTCGTTAGGTTGCGGCTGACTGACTTGGCGGCCTGGAAACCTACTTCGCCTTCGGTGACGCTGGGAGAACTCATTGCTGGATTTCCTCGTCCGGCTGCCAGGGTACGTTTCGCCTTGGCGACGCGGCGCGAATCTGGCTCACAGTATACGTTGGTCGCTGGCCTAGCTTGTGACCTCTGCCAAGATGCTCGACGGATCAGCATCGGGCGTTGCGAAACCGTTCGAGAACGTCAACGACCTCGTCGGCTTCGACAGGGCGGAAACGGCGATAGAACTGCCCTACGGCGTAGAACACGAACGGCACTGACACCGTCACGACTTCGTCCACTCCCTCCTCCCTCTCGATCCGCTTCCTGCCGACGACGGACGCGACCGGAGCCGCGAAAACGAGCTTTTGCGCCCCTCTGCCGGCGACCGCCCGCACTGCGGCCTGGGCCGTCCTGCCAGTCGCAAGCCCGTCATCGACGACGATGACGGTACGATCCGTTAGACAAGGCAGTTCGCGCCCTCCTCGAAAAAGCTCGATCTGGCTTTGCATCTCCGCGAGCGTGCGGGCCTTCTGCCTCTCCCAGTCGTCTTCGCTCAGACCAAGGCCTTTGAGCGCCTCTTCGTCGCGCACTTCGGCGCAGTGCTCGGAGACAGCGCCGATCGCGAACTCCCTTTGTTGCGGGGCTCCGACTTTCCGAGCGACCAGAACGTCGAGCTCTGCATCCAAGAACCGCGCTACCTCCGCCGCCACCGGGACTCCGCCTTTGGGCAGACCAAGCACAAGAGTCGAACGTCCTTTATACTCTTCGAGAAGTCCAGCGAGCTGTTCGCCAGCGTCGATGCGGTCTCTGAACATCCTTTGCTTGGTATCCTCTCTCCATCATGTCAGATTTGTCCTATGAAAGACTCCCCGACGATGAGATCAAAAACCGGGTCGCGCAGCTCGACGGCTGGAGCGTCGTTGACGGGATGCTGACCAAGGAGTTCTCATTCGGCTCCTATGCTGCAGGCGTCGTGTTCGGTTCGGCGGTCGGACACACAGCCGACGGGCTGAACCACCATCCGGACCTGCTGATCGGGTACCAAAAGGTCCGGGTTTCCGTGCTGACGCACGATGCCGGCGGGCTCACCAGTTACGACTTTGAGCTGGCCCGGCGCGTCGATTCTATCGCTTAGTCGGTAGACTCGAACGTGAATGTCCAGCACCTTCGGCACGGTCTTTCGCGTCACGACCTTCGGTGAGTCCCACGGTCCCGCGGTCGGGGTCGTCGTTGACGGCTGCCCGCCCCGCCTGCCGCTGGAGCTTGGTCAAATACAAGCCGAGCTGGACCGCAGGCGACCAGGGCAAAGCTCGATTACCACACAGCGCAAAGAGCTGGACGAAGTGGAGGTTCTCAGCGGACTTCTCGACGGCGTAACTCTCGGCACGCCGATCGCCATGCTGGTCCGCAACTCGGATTCACGCTCACGCGACTACGAGGAGATGCGGACCAAGTATCGACCGTCGCACGCCGACTTTACGTACGACATGAAGTACGGCGTGCGCGCTTGGTCGGGTGGCGGCCGTGCATCTGCGCGCGAGACCGTTGGCCGAGTCGCCGCTGGGGCGGTCGCCAAAGCGCTTCTCAAAAGCCGATGGGACGTGGAGGTCGTGGCGTGCGTCACCAAAGTTCACGACGTTGAGGCGACCATCGATCTTGAGACCTTGCAGCTGGCCGACGTCGAATCAACGATCGTGCGGTGTCCTGACGCGAATATTGCCGAGAGGATGATCGCCAAGATCGAAGATGTGCGAAAAAAGGGCGACTCGGTCGGAGGCATCGTGTCCTGCGTCGTTCGCGGCGTACCGGCGGGATGGGGCGAGCCGGTTTTCGACAAGCTGGAGGCGGACCTTGCGAAGGCTCTCTTGAGCATACCGGCGTGCAAGGGGTTTGAAGTCGGGAGCGGATTTGCGGGCACCGATCTGACCGGCAGCGAACACAACGACCCGTTTCGGTCGGACGACCAGGTTTCGGCGTACACGACGACCAACTTCAGCGGAGGGATCCAGGGCGGAATCAGCAACGGAATGCCGATCACGCTCCGCGCAGCGTTCAAGCCGACAGCAACGATCCTGCACGAGCAAGATACGGTGACTACCGAATTTGAGAACACTACGCTCAAGGGCCGAGGGCGGCACGACCCGTGCGTCCTGCCCCGCGCCGTGCCGATCGTCGAGGCGATGGTCGCGCTCGTGCTGGCGGATCACGGGCTCAGGCAGGACGCGATCGCTGGCGAATCTCGATGAGCCGCTTCATCACGTGGTGCAAGCTGCCTGCCGATTTCGGGCGACCGAACGCGTCGTGCAAGTCGATGTAAAGCGCATACAGCTCTCGATACGTTTCTTGCGCCGCCTCGACTGGCCGATAGATCTCGCGAGGGCTGCCCGTCATCGCCTTGATCGCCAGATCTGTGTTAGAGTGCGCACCTCCTACGACCGCTCCGAAGATCGCCGCGCCAAGCGCACATGTCTCCTGGCTGCGACTGACCTTGATCGGCCGCCCCAAGACGTCGGCGTAGATCTGCAGAACGAGCGGGTTCTTGTCAGCGATGCCGCCACACACGATCATCTGCTCAACGGGCACCCCGACTTCCTCGATCTGTTGAATGATCTTGAGCCCGCCGAACGCAGTGGACTCGATGAGCGCGCGATAGATCTGCGCCGGGGTCGTGCGCAACGTCTGGCCGACGAGGAGCCCTGTCAGAAGAGGGTCGGCAAGAACGTTCCGGTTGCCGTTGTTCCAATCGAGCGCCAGCAGACCGCTGCTGCCTGGCGTAATCTGAGCGGCGGCCTCCGTCAGATCGTCGTGCCGCATGCCACAAGACCGGGCGTACCAGTCGAACAGGTCTCCCACCGCCGCCTGGCCGGCCTCGATCCCCAGCATTCCCGGAATGACGGAGTCGTGAGCAACCCCCGCAACGCCTTCGATATCCGGGACCGATCCATCGCTCGGCCCCACGAGGATGTCGCATGAGCTAGTCCCCAGAATCTTGACCATCGTCCCTGCCACGATGCCGCTACCAACAGCGCCTGCGTGCGCATCAATGATCCCGACAGCGACCGGCGTATCTTTCGGAATCCCCGTTTCTGCTGCGCAGGCACCAGAAACTCCGCCAGCGGCTACGTCGCAAGCGAAGACACCGCCCGTCATGCTGTCGTGCAAGCGCGCGAGCCGGGGGTCGAGGCCGCTGAGGAACTCACGGTCTGGATAACCGCCCCATTGCGGATTGAACATGGCCTTGTGCCCCGCCGCGCACGCGGATCGCTTTACCGAAGCAGGAACGTCGATGCCACAAAGATGTGCGGCTATGAGGTCCGTCTCTTCCAGCCAAGTCGCGCTGGCGTCGAACACGACTGGTGAAGTCCGCGCACAGTGAAGCGCCTTGGACCAGAACCACTCGGATGAATACGCCCCACCGAACTTAGCCAAGTAAGGTCGCCCCTCAGCCATGGCGAGCGCAGTGATTTCAGCGGCCTCGGCGTGAGACGTATGGTCTTTCCACAGCCAGGCAAAGGCTGCCAAGTCGTCCGAGAACTTCGCGTCGAAACAGAGCGGCCTACACCCGGCGTCGACCGGCACTGGTGTCGATGCCGTCGCATCGAGCCCGATCCCAACGATCGCCGTAGGATTTACTCCAGACGACGCGATCGCAGCGTAAATGGCCTTGCTCGCACCTAGAAACCAATCGCGCGGGTCTTGCCGTGCGAGGTTCGGGTCATCGGAGACGAGAACGCCACCCTCACCTTGCGGGAAATCGCACGCCCCAACGCCGGCCTCCGAACCATCGTGACAGTCGACGATCAGAGCGCGGACGCTACCGGTGCCGAAGTCGAGGCCGAGGGCGAAGGAGGGGCTCGATGTCACCCTATGATCGTACCCTTGCGACATAACAGAGCGGGCTCATCCGTTGTGGAAGAGCCCGCTCCAGTCTGCGAGACGTGAAAGGCTAATCTCCTTTTCGCTCGCGCCAGTTCTTCAGCTTGATCGTGATGAACTGCACGTCACCGGGCATCCCTGGCGGCATGTTGTCCACCAGGGTCGGCACCTGCCAGATATTCGGTACGTTCTTGCCCATATCGAAGAAGTTCGCAACGAACGTTCCCAGGATGTTGTTCTGCTTCGGGCTCCTCACTGTGCCTTGCGCGTAAAAAGCTCCTGCCATCGACAGCTGCGAATCTCCATTGCCTGTGGCGAGATTCATATTTCTTCCAGCGATGATGCCGAGGCTTGTATCTGTCGGGAACACATAGCCAACCTCGGGCAAAATGTCGTTGCCGATGTACACGTCCCGGGTTACGTAAAACGTACCGGAACCAGTGTAGCGCAGTCCGGCGAGCCCGTCGATCTCGAAATTGCCATCTATCTTGATGATGCCGTTGATATCCAACCTACCAGGTGTAACATTGTTGCCGTTTCCGCTTCCAGGCATATATGTGATTGAATTGCCGTACAGATCCGGCCCGTAGGAGAACGCCTCAGTTGAGCCGTCGATTTCGTCAAGCGGGATCGTCATCGAGCGATTGTCGAGGTACAGCTTTTGGTTGTCCCAAAGCACGCCGAACTCGTCCATGAACTCAGGCGCCCACAGCCCCTCGATATACGGAAACACGATTCCTAGGTGGCCGAGATCGTAGCCGTGCCCTGAACCGTTGTCGCTGAAGACGCTGCTCGCGCCCTGGTTTCCGCCGAATCCGTCGCTGACGTAGACTCCGGCCAGCGCTCCTTTGCTGGTGCCGCCGTCGGGGTCGTAGTTCTGTCCGGCAGTCGCGGTGCCGCTGAGGCCCATCAAGCCGTGCTTGATCCTCAGGTCGGCCTCCAGGGTTTCCTGACCGTTGATGATTTGGAGCGCCGGTATCAGTGCCTCGAGCTCGACCGGCATGCCAGAGTAGTTGTTGCCGATCAAAGCGCCGCCGGACATGTTGCCGCTGAAGTCGGTGGTTGCGATCGGCGGATCGTAAAATCCGTTCCAGTTCGTGTCGTCGTAAGGCTCTGCCGAGTTCCACACGCCGTCGCCGTTCGCATCGGCCCAAGGCTCGCCTGGATCCCAGACGCCGTTGCCATTGACGTCGTCGTAAACCTCTTCGCCGTCCCACTGTCCGTTGCCGTTCAGGTCGGAGAACGGCTCACCGTCGCCGAGTATGTGAACGCCGCCGCGGATGTCGACGTTGCCCTCGATCGATCGACCGCCAGCACCGGTTCCCGCGAAGATCGCGTTGTTCCAAATCGAAACATCCTTGGTTGTGACCAGCGACCGGATGCTGGACGTCTTGCCCCTGTAAGTGGCGGTACTGGTAAACCAAGCTCGAGTCGGCACGCTCATCGGTTGCACGGTCAGGATCGCCGTGGCGCCCGGTGTAAGATCGTTCGCAAGGTCGGTCATGTCGAACGCTTCCGGATAGAAGTTGCCGTTCTCGTCCTTCACCTCTTCATAGCTCTGAGCGACCATGTACTCCATGATCGTCTGCGCGACCTGCAGCGAGAGCATGCTGCCCTTCTCGTTGGTCGACCGCTTGAGCGAGCCCATGGCCATGCCAGCGAGGCTGAGCATGAGGGTGATCGCGACGAACATCATGAGCAGCACTACGATGGACGTGACGCCGCGCCTGCGGAAGGCTCTTATGGAATGCCGCGCATGACTGCCGCTGGTCTTCGCCAGCGGGGAGCCGGACTGGTCGTGAACGTTCTGGCGCATATACATGGTTTTGGCACCTCGCGGGACTGGTAGTAGACCTGTCGGTCGGTCACCGATCCGCAGTGTCTCGTGAAGTTCCGCCAAGTGCCACGAGGGCGTGCTGCTACTCGGTTATTCCATGTATTACACGTTTCGCTTAGGTAGTCGCACCGGGGTTGACCACGGCTTTTATGCGGGATTTTCGGGATCGCTCGCGGCCTGGCACGAGCATCATGTTGGGCAGGTTGCCGTAGCAGTCAGCTGGACGGACAGGCGGGGGGGGCTGACCTCGGCTCCGTCTCCCCTTGAGCGAGGGCGACGGAGCGCAAGAGGCTAGTTGCCAGTAACCGGAACGTTGGGCACCATGCGATCGCGCCAGTTGAGTATCTTCATCGATATGAACGGCTCGTCGCCAGGCATGGCGGGCGGCATGTTCTTCGCCAGTTGGGGAACCTGGTAGATGTTGGGGACGTTCGAGCCCATGTCGAAGTAGTTGGATACGAACGTTCCGGCGATGTCGTTCTGCTTCGCGCTCCTAATCGTGCCTTGCGCGAAGAACGCGCCGACCATCGCGAGCTGCGAATCACCGCCTCCCGTTGCGAGGTTGATGTCGTGCACGGCGATCATTCCGAACGACGTGTCGGTCGGAAAGATCAGGCCAGGCAGGGGCAGCAAGCTGATGTGGACGTTGATGTCCTCGGTCGCGTAGAGCGTGCCGTTGCCTTCGTACCGGAGCTCACCGAGTTTCTTGCCGAAATCGAAGCTGCCTTCGATCTTGATGATCCCATCGATGAGGATCGTCGGCGGTGGGGTCGGAAATCCGGTAATCGGGTCGGGGGGTCCTCCGAGGGTGTACCTGAATCGGTTGCCATCGCTGTCGGAGTAGTCGAACGGGGCCGTAAATTCGTCGAAAAGGTTCACAGGCACGGTCAGGGAGTTATTATCCAGGTACAGCCCGTGCGTTGCCCAGGCGATCCCGTCTTCGTCAATGTATTCTTCTGCCCCGAGCCCTGTAATGAACGGGAATTTGAACTCCAAGTGATCAAGGTCGTACGGCTCACTGGCGCCGTTGTCGCTGAACACTGAGAGCTTCCCCAAATCGCCCGAGAAACCGTCGGTGACGAACACGCCATCCATATATCCCTTGCTCGAACCGCCGTCGGGGTCCAATGGGTCGCCGATCGTAGCAGAACCTGACAGACCGACGAGCCCGTGCCTGCCACGGAACACGGCCTGTAGGGTCTCACGTCCATTGATGACTGGCAAAGGCGGCAACATCGCCTCTATTTCGGGCGGAATCTCAAAGTAGTTGTTCCCTATGTGCGCTCCGCCTCCGAACTCGCCTGAAAACTCCGTCGAGGTGATCGGCTTGTCATAAAAACCGTTCCAGTTCGAGTCGTTGTACGGCTCGGCGGAGTTCCAGACGCCGTCGCCGTTGCTGTCGACCCAAGGCTCGCCAAAGTCCCAGACGCCGTTGCCGTTGTCGTCGCTGTACAGCTCGGCGTCGTCGCGAACGCCGTTGCCGTTGAGGTCGGAGAAGTACTCGCCCTCGCCGAGGATGTGCACGGAGCCTCGTATCTCGACGTTGCCGTTGATCACCTTGCCGCTCATCCCAGTGCCCGCGAAGATCGCGTTGTTCCACATAGAGACATCCTTCATCGCAACGAGTACTCGTACGCTCGAGTTCTTGCCGTTGTAGGTCGCGTGGCTCGTGAACCACGCTCGGCCGGGAACCCCGGTCGGCTCGACGGTGACAAATGCCACCGCTCCGGGAGTCAGCGAGTCGGCCAGGGCCGACAGATCGAACGTATCAAGAGTGAAGTCGCCGACGACGTTATTCTTTGCAAATTCATAGCTTTGACTCAACTGGTACTCCAGCGCGGCTTGTGCAATGTTGAAGGTGAGGCCGGAGTCTCTTTCGTTGGACGACCGCGTGACCGTCCCCATCGACATACCCGCCAAGCTGAGCAACAGGGTCGTCGCCACGAGCATAATCAGAAGTATCGCGATGGATGTGACGCCGCGCTTGCAGAAATTTCTCATATGCTGTTCCTTATGATCACGGTCGTCTTCATGCGGACGTAGCGCTGCTTGCCGAGCACCTGGTCCTGCGTGATAAAGTTGATCGTCAGCGCCCTTCGCGATCCGATGGTCGTCAGTTGGAACGGGGCGTAAATCTGGTTGTACTGGCTCGAGTCCGGCTCCGGATCGATCAAGACGATGTTCTCGACGAGCTCTCTATCGGCATTGCCCCCACCCCTGCTGATCAGCTGACCGTTCTCGATAACGAACCAGCGCTCGATTCCGTCCGACGTCAACGGGTCGACAATCTCGAGCTCGCCGGTGACGGGATCGGGGACGTTGGACAGGAGAGGCATGAAATACCTGACCGTGTTTCCACCATCAAGAATCTCCATGCTGTAGGCGCCCTTAAGGGAGGTCGCCACGCGCTGCATTCCAAGCGCGTTCTCCGTCGTCAGGTCGATGTCTGTCCGCGTCTGGTAGAAACTCCTCATCGTCGAAGTGTAGACGGCCATCGCACCGACGATCAAGAGACCCATGATCGTCATTCCGACCAACAATTCGACTAGTGTAAAACCTTTTCTCATCCTCTGAACGCTCCTATGACCGTTCCTGTCTGGACCGTCTGCAGCTCACCTGACTTCGACCTGTAGTCGAGCTTGATGTCGACCCTCTTCGACCCGTCTGCAAGCGTCGTGATCGTTAGGTTGCCGTTGGCGTCGTCGAGCACCTGCGCCGGACTGTACATCGAGGCCTCGTCGAGAGGTATGTGCGTGAATGAGTACGGCTGGAGGGTCTGTCCCGCGTCGATCAGGTTGAGGCTCTCGAGCACTTGGCCATTGACGTCGTCAGCACCCAGCATCTGGATGTGTTCGATCAGCCTGGTCGTCATCTGAACGGCTTTCGTTTCGTCCGAGCTCATCATTTCGCCCCGCTTGATTACGGGGTACAGAGACATGAGGGCCACTGTCGCAAGGACGAGCATGAAAATACCCAGCATCACGTCAATAAGGAGTGCTCCCGTTGTACGCCGCCTCATGAGATTCGCGCGTTCCGGTCTACGCCTATTCATTTTTCCTGGTACCTAGATTCGAACTGCTCGGTCGGGCCACGACTGGTTCGGCTGGTGATCAGCCCACATCAAATTGGATTCTCACCGCCTTATCAAGTTGGCCATTCCGCATTAGTGGCCGTCATACACCGGCAATAGGACGGGTTCTGTCGATTCCATGCGGTCGGAAGCTGGCGGCCAGCCAGGACAATTCCCCCTAGGCGAACAGAGAATCGGGATCAGCGATAGATCGGAAGACAGTTGGTCGCTGCTTGGGCAACCTGCCACCGAACGGCCTCGTCTCCGCCTGATACCTGGATCGTCAAATCCTCGTGATCGAACTCAATTTCGTCGCTAACGTAGTACAGCACGTTATTCCTGTCAAAGATCGTGCACACTCCCTTGTCCGACTTGACTCTAACGTACACATGGACGGTTTCGCCGTCCACGATGTAGTCGAAACACGCCCACTCTTTGCCGCAGTGCACGCCCTCGAAGTCTGCTACCTCGCCCAGCTCGAACGTCGGAAGATCGAGGCCGCTGACCGGAGTAGCCCACTGGACGGCCAGTTCGACGCTCGCAAAGCGCCTCACGTCACCGTCGCTCCTGCCTCCGAGCGGGCCGTTCTGCCACGCGAATAATGCCAGTACCAGCACCGCCGCGGCAACTGATCCGAACACCGCTATCTGTCGGCCAGACCATGACGCGCTGCGCCCTACGATCTCGCGCAGAATACGCCGCAATCGACTGAACGGCACCGGCTCGCGCATGCCGGCCTGCCGGATCATCCGTCTAAACGAGCGAAGCCCTTCAAGCTCCCGGCGAGCACCATCATCCTTCTTCAACATCGATTCTGCTTCCTTCATCTCTTCGGGGCTCAACAGCCCGTCATCGTACATCTGCCAGTCGATTCTCATGGATACACTCCTTCTAGCTGGCCTTCCACCGGCTGCAAACGGTTCCGCAGCATCGCGCGAGCGCGGAACAACCTCGAGCGAACGGTGCCTATCGGCACGTCCAAGGCCTCGGATGCTTCCTGGTAGGTCAGTTGCTCGACGTCGCAAAGTTGCACTACAAGCTGGTAGATATCAGGCATCTGCTTCAACTCGTCCAAGACTCGATCGGCCTCCATTTTCCAACTCAGCTCGTTCCAGACCGTGTCGTCCGGCACCTCGTACGCGTTCGGCTCGTCGAGGGACGGTTCGTGACGCTCGGATCGCAAAGTCATCAGACGCTCGTTGCGCAAGATTCGGATCAGCCAGCTCCTAAGGTGGCGACCATCGAATCGATGCCACGCCTGATACGCCTTGATCAAAGTCGTCTGCACGATATCCTCAGCCTGTTCTTGGGTCACGCCCATGCGGCGGGCAACCCGGTACAGCACGGCCAACTCACCTCGAACCGCGCGTTCAAAATCAGTGCTGTTGCCTAGGAACTGCATCAGCACATCCAAACCCGATAGACACTGTGCACCACTCTATACAAATGAAGCCCGGCGACGGAGAGTTCCCACCGGCGTACCACGACTGGGCACGATTCCAGGTCAATCCAGCTCGAAACTCTGACCGTGCCCCGGTATTTCGACCGGCCAGCCGAACTTCTCCTCTATCCTTCTTTTCAGCTCCTTTTGAACACGCAGCTCGCCGTGGACCAAGTACGTCGTTCTTGGCGGTTCTTGAATCGACTCCAGCCACCGCAGCAGCTCGCTGTAATCCGCGTGGGCCGACAGCGAGTCCAAACGCTCGATGCGCGCGTTGACTTCGACATTGTGGCCGAACAGCCTGATCTGTTTCGCACCTTCGATCAGGTCGCGCCCCCTCGTCCCCTCGGCCTGGTATCCAGTGAACAGCAACACTGTTGAAGGGTCTGGCAGGCGGATACGGAGATGATGGACGATCCTGCCTCCGCTCAGCATGCCGCTGCCGGCGATGATCACCATCGGCCCCTTCTCTTTGTTCAGCGACTTCGACATAGCTCTGTCGCGAACGAAACGAACCAGGTCTGGCTTGAGCGGCGTTTCGCCCTTCGCGAGCCGGACCTTCATCTCCTTGTCGTGATCCTCCTTGTGAGTCGCGTAGAGCAGGGTCGCCGCCGTCGCCATCGGACTATCGACGTAAATCGGAATCTTCGGAATGCGTCCTTCTTCCGTCAGCTCATGAATGTCCCATAGCAGCTCTTGCGTCCGGCCGATCGCGAAGCTCGGAACGAGCACGACCGACTTGTTCTGAACAGCTTCTATAAACAGCCTTTCCAACACCGGTTTCGCCTCTCGGTCACTGTGCAGCCGGTTGCCGTAAGTGCTCTCCATCACGAGGTAGTCGGCGGTGTAGACCGGCGAAGGATCCTTGATGATCGGCCTGTCGTACCGCCCGACGTCGCCGGACATCACGAGCAGCTTGCCGTCTGGCAGCGTGATCTCCGCGATCGCCGCGCCAAGGATGTGGCCGGCAGGCAGCAGCCGCACGGAAGCTCCGCCAGGCAGCTTCTGCGGCACGTGGTACCGAACCGGCTTCAGCAGTTTCAGCGCCCGCATAGCGTCCGCTTCTGTGAACAGCGGTTCAGCAGGTTCGTGCCGCGAAGTTCTGTGCCTGTTGTGGTACCGAGCGTCCTCTTCCTGGATGCGGCCTCCGTCGGGCAGGCTGACCTTCGCGATCGAAATAGTGCCGGGGGTCGCATAGACCGGCCCGCTATACCCTTGCCGGACGACGCGCGGCAAGAACCCCGCGTGGTCTGTGTGGGCGTGGGTCAGCACGATAGCGTCCAGGCTCGTCACATCTACGGGGAACGGCTCCCAATTCCGCGCTCTGATCTCCCTCCGCCCTTGAAAGAGGCCGCAGTCGATCAGGATCTTCTTCTTCCCCAAGGTCAGCAGGTGCCGCGAGCCTGTGACGGTCTGAGCAGCCCCGTGGAACGTGATGCTGCGCGCCATGGCCCATTATGCCGCACGGTATGATTCGTCTCGTGTTGCGCATAGACGTCGGATTGATCGGCGGGACAGGCATCGGCACCCGACTGGCCGCGTTGGACGGCACGCCTCTGCACGTACCGACCAAGTTCGGCGTAATGCGTTGCCGACTCGTCGAGCTATCTGGAGCCAGCGTCGCGGTAATCCAACGGCACAGCACAGGACACAAAGTACCGCCACACGACGTCAACTATCGCGCTCTGGCCGCCGGCGCCCAGAAGCTGGGCATTACGACCTGCCTCTCGAGCGCCGCAGTCGGATCGTTGCACGAAGAGTGGCCGGTCGGAACGCTCGCCGTCTGCACCGACTTCCTCGACTTCTCCGGGCGGACGCAGACCCTTTTCGACAGCGAAGTCGTTCACACCGACTTCACCGATCCGTTTCCGGCGAGCCGACTGCTCTTGAGCGCTTGCCAGAACTTAAAGGTCGAAGCAAAGGAGAGCGCTGTCTACGCGTGCGCCAACGGTCCGCGCTACGAAACGCCGGAGGAGATCAAGCGGTACGCGAAGCTTGGCGCGGACGTTGTCGGCATGACTGCGGCGACCGAAGCTATCGCGCTCGGCGAGGCAGGAATTGCGTACGGATGCCTGTCCGTCGTCACCAACCTTGCGGCGGGACTTAGCGCAACGCAGTTGCAGCACACAGACGTAACGAGCGCGATGGAGAGTTCCGGCGAATCGGTAACCGACGTGCTGTGCGAGGCCGCGCGGCTGGCGGCAGAGGAATAACATGGAGGTATCGCGCCGAACGCTTGTTCTTGCTCTCGCCCTGACTCCCGGGATCGGCGGCAAGTCGATCACGCGAATCATGACGCGCAACGACCTTCTTGGGCGCGGCCAGGACGAGTTTCTCAGGCTGGGAGAGGAAGCGCTGCGCGAAGAGTATCGGCTCGGCGCGAGGGCTGCGGCCGAGTGGGCCAGCAAGGCCAGCGAAAGAATCGCCGCCGCCGACCAGTTGCTCGCGAAGCTGGACGGCCACTCAGTGACGATCGTCACGGCTGCGGACGCCCATTACCCCAGGCGAATCGAGGCGATGGACAGCGATCCGCCCGGCGTGCTCTTCCTGTACGGCAACGTCAGGCTTCTGGACGCCAACACGTTCTGCGTTCTGTCGTCTCGAGGCTCGTCTGAGCAGGCGCTCAGCTTGATCGAAAAACTCACGGAGCAGGGCGTCTTGGACGCAAAGGTGCTCGTCACCGGCCACGACACGCCCGAGTATCAGCGCGCGGCAGTGGTGCCGCTGCGTTGGGGCGCGCCTCGTGTGCTAGCGCTAGACAAAGGGTTCTTCGAGGCGTTCGGCGAGGATCTGAAGGAAGAGCCGTTCCCCGCCGCACGACTCTGGAGGTACGAGTTCGATCCCACTACCGATCTGGCCGTCACGAGCATCGGCCCGGAGCAGAGCTACCACCGAAACGCGAACCGGCTGCGCGACCGGCTGGTCGCAACGCTGTCGCAGTCGCTGGACTTCGTGTGCGTGAACAAAGGCGGCAACATGGAGCGCCTGGCCAGGATCGCGCTGAAGGTCGGGCGCAAAGTCCGGGTCAGCGAGTTGGCAGAGATGCAAGACGCGCTCGCCGCCCTCGGCGCTGCGCGGTTGCCCGCGACGATCGACTCAGTCAGCTAGCCCGGTCAAAGTTTCCTGCACGGAGACCCTGGCGATGCACTCCGGCCCACTCAGCCGCAGACTGTTCATGGCCGAAGAGACAGGATACGATCTCATTTGTTCTGACGAAAACGGGGCGAGCAACCGTTGCAGTCGATCCGTATTCTTGGTAAATGAGCCGAGCCACTCGTCGTAGTGCCGTCGCTCGATGATCACTGGCATCCTGTTGTGCAACTTGCTTACCAACTCGTTCGCCGTCGTCGTGATGATGGTAAACGTCTCCAGTGCGCCGTTGACCCCCTCCCAGTACTCCCACAGACCGGCGAGCGCAAACGGGTCGCCCGAACGCATGTGAACGTAGTGCGGCTGTTTGCTGCCCTTCTTCCCCGTCCACTCGAAGAACCCGTTGCAAGGAACAAGGCATCGCCGGGCCTTGAACGCCGCCCGAAACGTAGGCTTTTCGCTCAGCGTCTCAGCCCTGGCGTTGATCATTTTGTTGCCCATCGCGGGATCCTTCGCCCAGCTCGGCACGAGCCCCCACTGTTGAAACCTGAGCGTGCGCGCACCATCGCTTCGAAGCACGATCGGCACGACGTCTGTCGGCGCTATGTTGTACTGCAGCGCAAGATCAGGCACAGCCGTAATTCCGAATTCGTCTTTGATAATCTTGCCGCTGAAGAACGCGAATCTTGCACACATACTCAAGCCTGCTGATAAAAGAGGACGGCCTCGCCTGACATTCTACTATCAGACGAGGCCGCTGGTTACGGTGATCGTGGCTCGCTAGCCGCCGCCGCGCTCTGCTGCCCGCTCGCGGGCCATCTGTTCGCGCTGCCAGCCCCAATCGATCGTCGGGTGGAACTTCTCCGGGTACTCGAGGTGCCAAATCTGCTTGCGGATCAAGTAGTTGGTAGGATCGAGCTTCAGAGCGTTCTTGATGATCGCAAGGGCCGCTTTCTTTTCGCCCTGAGCAAGCGTGCAGGAACCCAGCGCAAACATCGCGCTTGCGTTCTTCGGCAGCAGCTTGACGGCTTTTCCGAGATACGGCATGGCTTCCTTCGCGCGGTCTTGCCGCAGCAAGATCTTGCCAAGCTCAAGGTTCGCCTGTCCGTTGCTGGCGTTGGCTTTGAGCTGCTTTTTCAAGTTGGCTATTCGCGTCTTGTCATCGACCGGCTTGCTCCGTTCGCCAGCCTTGACGGGTGGACGGTCGAGGAAATCATCGACGTCCTTGATGATGTTCGACCTGTTGACGTCGAACCCGCCGAGCCACTTCTTGATGATCGTTCCAGACTCGTCGATGAGCCATCCGTTCGGAACTACCTTGAAACCCCATGCGTCGCCCATCGCGTTCTGAGGGTCTACGAGAGTTATGTACTTTGCTCCCGCACCCGCGTATAAATCCTTGACGTCAGCGATGCCGCCGACGTCCATCGCCACCGCGACAAAAACGTACTCGTCGCTGTCGTGCAGTTCGTTGAAGGTCTGCCACCCGGGCAGTTGTGCGCGGCAGCCTCACCAAGACGCCCAGTTGAACAGGACGAGCTTCTTGCCGTGGAACTGGGAGAGCGACACTGACTCTCCCTTCATGTTCAAGAGGGTCACGTCTGGAACCTGCTGTCCAGGACCGAGTTGCGCTTGACCGACTGCAATCGACGCCAACAATGCTACTACCACCATACTTCTCCTAATGCCATTCTACTCCGGCGGTTCGATTCTTTGATCGCCGCCGAACCCCATCATCATCATACTTGCGAACGGCGACTTGGCGATCAAGGCCTTGAAAGCGCTGACTTCCGCGGCGAATTCAGGCGGAAGATTGGTCAACCGCACTACGCTCGCGCCAGGTTCGAGCGAGTCATCGTTGAGCGTGCGGGTCATCACCGCTTCTTGCGACAGGTGAAACACGATCTCAAGCTTGTTCCGCACTCCGATTTTGAAACTTCCGAGTTCTGGGATTCCGATGTCCTCACCGGCCTCATCGGCCGCATCCATCATGAACTGGATGAAGGCGATCTCCTCTGCGCCGACGCTTTGGAAGAACGCCATCTCCCCGATCGCGGGATTTTCGCTGACCGCAAGTCCACCCGTTGTCACGTTGATCGTGATCGAGCCGGCACCAGGCAGGCCAGCCGGCATCACCTCCGTCGGCTCGCTGAGGTACGTCGCACCCCCACGCCCCGCCATTTGCCGAGCAAACAACCGGTCGAACGGCGTCATGGTTCGTTCTTTCGCAAGCTGTTGGAGCGGCATCAAATTGGCATCCGTGCCGTACGCCATCTTTGAGACTTGATTGCGCGCCGCTGTGCCGAGCTGGCTGAAGTTGATCGAGCCGCCACGCATTAGGCTCTGCTTGACTCCGGCGCTCAACATGCCCCAAAGCCGAAGGGTCTCCCAAAGCCCCTCGCCAGCCATCATGTTCTGTTCGGTCGGATGCCCGCTGAGATAAATCGCTTGCGCAGCGTGCGTCTTGGAGGCTTCTTCGGACATCTGGCTGGCTAGGAACGCCATGTCGTCCAGCGAGGCGTAACCTCTTGCCTTCACCCTGGAGACATAGGTTTGAACGGCGGCACGGTCTACCCGTTCGTTCAACGACTCCACCGGTCGCGCGGGCATGAGGGAGTACCAGTCGCCGTCGAGCATCGTGTCCACATCGCGAACGCCTTCTATGATCGCCAAGACGGTGCGGACGGTGGTCGTTCCTTCGGACAGCGCCAAGCGAGAGATATCAAGATCGTCCGGGACGTTCGCCACCAAGTTCCAGCCCTTCGCCTTGGCGACGGCTAGAAGGCCGTCGGATTCGGCGAACGCCAGCGGTTCGTACTGAACCGGCGACATGATCACTTGGAGCACGTCCGGCGCGATCTCGGGCAAGTCCTCTTCGAACGAGAATCGCTGAGTCGCGCGCGCGACCTTCACTGTCATGTCACGGAACGTTACTAGCGCGGTGTCGGTTTCGTCGACTTCTTCCTCACCCTCGTCTTCCTCGGCCTCGACCTCGTCGCCCGTCATCGCCGCTAATTCCTCAAAGTCGAAATATTGCGAGCCCAAGCTCATCTCTTCTGACAGCAGCACGTTTCCGTTTGCATCGAGCAGCGACAGGCTGACCGAGGTTCCCGAGAACATACCGAACATCCCCGAAGATCCTTGCTCAACTACGAGCAGCGCTTCGGCTACAGAAGCATCGATTAACTTCGGCACTTGACCGGCCGTCATCATCTCAAAGAACGCCGAGTCGATACCCATTTCGGAGAACTGATCCAGCATCGCCAGCCGTTCCTGCTCCCGTTTCTCGGCAGTGCTCCGAAACCAAGTATTGTGCTCTTCCACCAACGTGTTGAGAACTGAGTTGACCACATTGCCGGTGAGCGATCGCTGCATCCGGTTCGGCGAGGTCGAGTAAACGATCCGTTGACCCTCATCGAGAGCGGCGACGTCTGCCGCTCGCAACAGGCCGGTCAATCGCGCCACAGCCATGCTGCCGGGCGTCGACATCGGGCCATATGGGCCAAACATCATGTTCGCTCCCGTCCCGTATTCCCGTTCGCCGGCTTCCTGAAGTTGCTCTTGTATTTTCGTGATCGATTGTTGAATCGCAGCAGCTCTTTCCCGCTGAGCCTCTCGCGCCAGTCGCCGCCTTAGCGGCTGGTCCGGCCTCAGAGTTCGTCGACCGTCGCTCTCCTTCGTCCACCTGGACGAAGTGACTGTCGCGATCCGGTCGAGAAGCTCTTCGAGCGGCACATCTACAACGTGCAAGACCAGGACGTGGCTCAGGGCGTCCTTCGTGACCTCAAGCTGCTCGCCAGTTTGAGCCGCGATATCTGCGATCACCTTGTCGGCGGTCTTCGCGACGGTCGAGTACGTTACGGTCTTAGACTCGGTCTGGGCAGAGCAAACCGTGCCGATGCCAAGCGCGGCGACGGCGAACATGACGGAGAGGCCTCGAATTCTCATCTCACGTAATTCTACAACCTTTCCGGCCGGTTGGTTGCCTATCTTGGCGCGTTTCTAAGATGGTGTTCCAGGCTAAAAACTTCCTCTAGCTGCTCCACGGGTTACGCTCGTTCGGCATCACGCTACTGTTGCCAAGCTTCTCCTAATGGCCATCGTACTCCGGCGGTTTTGCCCCTTGAGCGCTACCGAACCCCATCATCAGCATTGTCACGAACGGTGACTTGGCCAGCACAGCCTTGATCGCATTGACTTCCGCGGCGAAATCAACCGGCAAATCGGTCAGCCGCACGACTCTCGCGCCAGGCTCGATCGAGTCATCGTTCAGCGAGCGAGCCATCACCGCCTCTTGTGACAGATGAAACATGATCTGCAATTTGTTCCGCGTACCGATCTTGAACGTTCCCAGATTTGAAATCCCCATATCCCTGCCAGCTTTGTCTGCTAGATCCTGCAGGAACTGAGTCGTTGCAATCTCTTCTGCGCCCACGGCTTGGAAGAAACCCATGTTGCTGGAACCGCGCTTTGCCATCACTGCGAGTCCGCCCGATGTCACGTTGATGCTGATCGAGCCCATAGCAGGAAGGCCCTCCGGCATGACCTCCGTCGGCTCGTTAAGATAGCTTGCTATGCTCTGCCCCGACATTCTGCGTGTAGCGAGCCGATCCCACATCGTCATGCCCCGCTCCTCTGCCAACTGTGCGCGCGGTATTAAGTTAGCGCCGCTGCCGTACACCATCTTTGAGACTTGATCGCGCGCCGCTGTGCCGAGCTGATTGAAGTTGAGCGACTCGCCTCGCAGCAGGCTCTGCTTGACTCCGGAGCTTAGCAAACCCCAGAATCGCAGCGTCTCCCAAAGCCCCTCGCGGCCCACACTCGTCAAGTCCATCGGATGCCCGCTGAGCCGAATTGCTTGCGCCGCGTGCGTTCTGGAAGCTTCTTCGGACATTCTGCTGGCAAGGAACGCCATGTCGTCCAGCAATGTGTAGCCTCTTGCCCGCACTCCCGAAACATACGTTTGCATCGCTGCACGGTCAAGACGTTCCGTCAACGACAAAACCGGGTTGGCGGGCACGAGGGAGTACCAATCGCCATCGAGCATCGCTTCCACGTTGCTGTCGCCTCCTATGACCTCCAAAACGGTGCCGACGGTGGTTTCCCCCTCTGCCAGCGCCAGACGTGAGAGGTCGAAGTCGTCCGGCACGTTCGCGACCAAGTTCCAACCCTTCGCCTTAGCGACGGCCAGAAGGCCGTCGGATTCAGCGAACGACAGCGGTTCGTTCTGCACTGGAGACGTGAAGATTTTGAGTACGTCCGGCGCAATCTCGGGCGGGCCGCCCTCGAACGAGAATCGCTGAATCACACGCGCGACCTGCACGGAGATATCACGGAACTTCACAGGCGCGGTGTCGGATTCGTCGACCTCTTCGTCACCCTCGCCTTCCAACTCGCCGCCCGACGTCGCCGCCGATTCATCATTGTCAAAAGATGACGAGCCCAAGCCCATCTCTTCTGACAGCAGCACGTTGCCGGTTGCATCGAGCAGCGACAGGCTGACTGAGATTCCTCCGTTCCAACCTAGTTGCCCTGGTGCACCCCGCTCAACTACGAGCAGCGCTTCGTCTACAGAAGAATCGATTAGCTTCGGTTCCTGAGCATAGATCGTCATCATGAATATCGCTGCTGCCTCCCCCGTCAGAACGAGTTTCTTCTCTATCTCAATCCTCTCTTCTTCGCGCTGCTGTGCCGTGCTGCGATGCCAGGCATTGTGCTCAGCCACCAAATTGTCGAGGATCGAGGTGACCGCGTTGCCACCGAGCGATCGCTGCATCCGGTTCGGCGAAGTCGAGTAGACGATTCGTTGACCGTTTTTGATCCCTGCGATATCCGCTGGCCGCAGTAGCACGGTCAATTTAGCCAGAGCAACGCTTCCCGGCGTCGACATCGGGCTGATTCGGCGAAACATCGTGTCCGTCCCGGCCCCGTACTCCTGTTCGCCGGCTTCCTGCAGCTGCTTCTGTATTTTCGTGATCGATTGTTGAATCGCAGCGGCTCTTTCCTGCTGAGCCTCTCGCTCAAGACGCCGCCGCAGCGGCTGGTCCGGCCTCAGAGTTCGTCGACCGTCGCTCTCCTTCGTCCACCTTGACGAAGTGACAGTCGCGATCCGGTCGAGAAGCTCGTCGAGCGGCACGTCTACGACGTGCAAGACCAGGACGTGGCGCAGAGCGTCCTTGGTTACCTCCAGCTGCTCGCCAGTTTCAGCCGCGATATCTGCGATCACTTTGTCGGCTGTCTTTGCGACGGTCGAGTACGTCACGGTCTTAGACTCGGTCTGGGCAGAGCAAACCGCCCCCAAGCCAAGGGCGCCGACGGCGAACAGGACGGAGAGGCCTCGAATTCTCATCTCACCTAATTCTACAACCTTTCCGGCCGGTTGGTCGCCTATCGTGGCGCGTTTCTAAGATGGTGTTCCAGACTGAAGACCGCCTCTAGCTGCTCCTCGTCCAGGTTCGCGCTAACCTCAGGATCCGTAGCGACGCTCGCCCTGAAGTCCTGGCCGTCCCACGCCTTTTCGGCGTTCCGCTGGGCGATTCTGTAAGCCTGTTTTCGCCCCAGGCCGCTCCGAATGAGCGCAGTCATCAGGTGCTCGCTGTAAATGAGGTCGCCCATCTTACGCATGTTCAGCTCCATGTTCTCCGGCTTCACGATCAGCCCGGACAGGATGCTCTGCACCCGCACCAGCATGAAGTGTGCGAGGTGGCACGAATCCGGCAACACGACCCGCTCGAGGCTGCTGTTGGTGAGATCGCGCTCGTGCCAAGTGGCGACGCCCTCGAGCATCGCGTGCGCGTTCGAGCGCAGCAGCCGCGACAGCCCGACGACCGTCTCGCTGCTCCACGGGTTGCGCTTGTGCGGCATTGCGCTGCTGCCGGTCTGCCCGCTTGCGAACGACTCCTGCACCTCGAGAATTTCCGTTCGCTGTAAGTTCCTCAGCTCCGTCGCGATGCGCTCCAGCCCTGCGCCGAGCAGCGCAAGAGTGTTCAAGAACAGCGCGTGCCGGTCGCGGTTGATGATCTGCGTGCTGACCGGCTCCGGTTTCAATCCCAGCGATTCGCATACGCGCTTTTCCATCTCTGGCGACACGTGCGCGTGGATACCGACCGCGCCGCTGACCTTTCCAAAAGCGACCTGCTCCCGGACGTCTTCGAGCCTTTGCACGTTGCGCTGAAGCTCCTCCCTCCACGACGCACACTTGAAGCCGAACGTGATCGGCTCGGCGTGGATGCCGTGTGTGCGACCGATCATCGGAGTGTTGGCATGCTCCTTCTCTAGTCGCTTTATCTCTGCGCCGAGATCCTTGCCCGATTTGATGAGCACGTCGCACGAGTCGCGAAGCATCATGCCGAGCGCGGTGTCGATCACGTCGTAGCTCGTGACGCCAAAGTGAATCCACCGACCGGCGGGGCCGATGCTCTCGTCGAGATTGCGAACGAACGCAGCGAGGTCGTGCCGCGTCTCCTTCTCGATTTCGTCGCACCTTTTCAGGTCGAACGCCGCGCTCTCCTTGATCTGCCGCAGGTCCTCTTCGGGGATCGTGCCATCTTCGGCGTGCGCCTCGCAGATCGCGATTTCGACCTCCATCCAGCGTGCGTACTTCGCCTTGCGGCTCCAGATTTCGGACATCGAGGGCGTCGTGTAGCGGTCGATCATCGGCACCCTTATCGTACCCCTTGGTACACTGGCGCTTGCGACCGATGGAGACGGTGAGCCCCCCGCCCGAAACAGGATTGACGCTGCCCAGGCCGAACGCGCGCGAGCGCCTCGGCGGAGCGGCGGTTCACGTCGGTGCGATCTTCGCCCCGATCCTCTTCCCAATCGGCGCTTATCTCTTTACGCGCAAGAAGGCCGTCTACGTCGCGGCGCACGCGCGGCAGTCCCTGGTCGAGACGCTCTGGCTGAACGTTTTCATCGGACTGGCGATCGCTATTTCTCTGACCTTCACGATCGTGCACGTTGTAGGCGTCTACCAAGAGGGGCTGGAAAACGTCGACTGGATCAAGGAGCTGCTCTCCGCAGGGATCAAGATGCTGATCAGCTACCTGTTGCTCCTGCTGCTCGGCTTCATCAACACGATCGTCTCGATCGGGCAGGCGATCAAGGCGTACCAAGGCGAGTGGCCGAAGTCGTGGAAGAAGAAGCACGGCTTAACATAGCGAGGTTCGGCGGCATCAGTTCGTTACTTGAAGAAGTGGAGCGCCAGTTCAGGTCGATCCTTCCTGTTCCCGGCGTGCCTTCGCTGTAAAGATCGTATTCGTCGTCAACCAACTCGTACTTGAACGGCTCTCCCGTCAGCGGGTCGATGATCGAAATCGGAACGTCCAGGTCGGCGAGTGAATCAGGGAGTTGCCCGTAAGTCCGCTTCCCGTGCGTCCACTTGTACTGAATGATCCCAGCGTGCAAAACCAGCAGCCTAAACTGTGCCCTGCGGACTAGCTCATACTTTTCTATGCGCATATTCATTGGCAGGATTGACTCGAAAACAAGTTGCGCGACCGGATCTGCCAGTTTTGCAACGGTACCGATTTGCTCCGCTATGCTCTCCCACTCAGACTCCGGCTGATCCATCATGGCCATTCGTGCATCGTAGGTCTGTGTTAATGCAAAAACGGTCTCATCCTTGATGAGCGCCCATCTAACTGCCGACATCTCCTGAAGCTGCTTTTTAAGTTCCGGCGCTATGCCGGTTAACTCCCGATTTGTGAGCAAGCCATCCATGCTAGCAATGATTCCCTCATACTCGGTGCGCAAGGCGGCGAGAAGGGGGCTCGGTCTTTCTAGTGCCCACTGCCCGAACAACTGAAGGTCTGCCGCACCTGGCAGAGCGATTCTGCCGCGGTGCTTGGACAACGAGCCCAGGGCGTTGTTCTTCCCGGCCGTGCCGATGAGATAGTGGATTACCGGGCCGGCACCTGCGACACCCTCTGAAAACGCCATGAGATCGACCGTCGTTTCGATCGCTTCGTTCGGTTGACCTTGCGAGAACTGCCACTCTGCGCGCGCGGCCAGCACGCGGCTGACAATACGGAACTGTCCGAGTTCTGGAAGTAACGTCTCGAAGTTCATCGCGTTCGGATAGTACGAGGACTTCCGGTTTCCGGTGGTGATCAACCTTGCGATATCGTGAGACTTGTCGAACACGATCTTGATGCGCGCTAGACGAGTTGATTCACCGTCGTCGATGTCGATCGCATCAACGGCCTCTCGTAAATCGCCGACGATCACTCGATCAGCCGCCATCACGTACTCTTCGTAACCGTTCCGCCCGGTCGGGTTCTGCACGATCCTGGAGTAGAGCGACTGGCTGGCTTGTTGCGGCACGACCGCCGCGAAAAGAATGATGAGCGCGGTCATGTTATTTTTTCTCCTTTGCCGACGGGTCGTCGGGATCGCTTGGGCCGATCGGCGGCATACCGGCGAGGTGGATGGGCCCATATGGGCCGAATCCCCGGCTATATAAATCGTACTTTTCTCCGAGAAGCTCGTATTCGAAGCGACCTCCCGCCACCGGGTCGAGGATCGCATCATCCTGGCCGAGCTGATCCAGGCTCGTTGGCAGTCGCCCGTGCGTCCAGTAGTACTTCGCGATGTGCGCGTGGAGACGCAGCAATCGCGCAACCGTTCGGTTTCTCAGCGTCACTCTAATGAACGCCTTTGGGAGCGCAAAACTGAACTCGTTGTAGTCTGCTGCCTCGTCCTCGATCTTCGTCAAGCGCGACGCCTCTTGCCACCACGCATCTTCTGGCAAGTCCACGACGTCCGTCGCGTCAAGAGCTCTTTGGCTTGCTAGCTCCAAGGCGAGCTTGACGTTCTCGTAGACGCGAATTCGGTCGTCCACCTCCTCGCTGCTCGGAGGTCTGCCAAGCTCGTCGGTCAGCTCCTTGATCAATTCGGAACGCTTGGCGTACAGCGATGAAATCAAACTGAGAGTACGGGCTCTGTCATTAGCATCGCTGCGAATAATGAGCGCCTTCAACGCATCGTTCGACGACTCAGGAAGGGGGACGTTAGCGAGAATATGCTCTGCTGCTGGCAGCGTAAGCTGCTGAAGATTTCTGTCCATCGGCCCAACAGCTATAGCCTGAATCGCCACACCGACCAGATTGTGGATGATGTCTGCTGAGAACCCGACCTTACCTGCCATGATGTACACGGCGACCAGCACTTCGAACGCCTTGTTCGGCTTGCCGTCAGCCATCAAGACCTCGGAGTAATTGACAAGCGCCTTGGCAGTCGCCTTAATCTGCGATAAACCCACGATTCCAAGACCTAAGTCGCTCGGATCGACATACGATACTGCATACGGTCGTGCGTTGCCGGACTGCACGGCTTCATAAACGCGAACGATGCGCGGAGTCAGTCTTCGGCGCGCACTCAGGTCGAAACTCTCGTAACCCGGTGCGATGGCATCGTAAATGCTAGCCAGCGGCTCCTGCGACAGCAGGTCCGCCGCGCGGCGGTACTCGACCATCGCGTTCAGATCGTCAGGCACGTCGCGCTGCTGCGACAGGCCAAGAACCATAAATACGATCAACGCGCTCACGCTAGTTCTCCTCCCTGACCGACGGGTCGTCCGGACTGATTGGAAAGCCGGAATTAGGGCCTCTCACGAGCGCGATCGGGCCGGAACTGCCAGTCCCTAGGCTGTACAAGTCGTACTTCTCGCCGCGTATCTCATACTTGAAGAACTCGCCTGTCAAGGGATCGGTCGCGTCAGCGTTTTGATCGAGCTGGCCAAGATCGACTGGCAGCCGCCCGTTGAGCCAGTAGTAACGCGTGATGTGCGCGTGCAGCCTTAGCAACCGCGTTATAGCCCGGTTTCGCACCAGTATTTGATAGAATTGGGATGTGAGGTTAATCTCATTGTCGTCAATGCTGTTTTCGTCGTTTGCAGAATCGGCTATCCACGATGACGCTTGCCACCATTCGCTTTCCGGCATGTCGATGACCGCCGCCAGCTCCTGAATCCGAGGATTCGGCCGCTGCAAAGCGCTCTTCATCTCTTCAAACTCACGCAACGCGGTATCGACTTCTTGACTTGTCGGGGGCCTGCCGAACTCGTCTGTCAAGTCCGTGATGAAGTCGGCCCGAGACGTGTACATAGTCGAAAGAAGCGCCAACGATTTCGCTCGGCCGTACTGAGATTCGCGGATGATGACGCTCTTCATGTCGTCGTTGTGTGATTCCGGAGGTGTGACGTTGGCCAAAATGTACTCAGCTGCCGGAAGCGACATCCTCTGTAGATTGCTGTTTATCCCCCAGCGTGATATGCTATGCATCGCATTGCCGACATAGTAAGGGAGCAAGGTCGCTGAAACCCCGATTCTGTCGGCCATGACGTCCACGTCCATCAGCACTTCAAACGCCTTGTTCGTATTGCCGTCCGCCATCAGCACCTGCGCATAACTTACAAGCGCCATGGCGACCTCCTTATAATTGGAGTAATCTGAAAAACCGCTCAAGTCTACGTTGGGGTCAAGCCTTGTCAAAGCATACGGTCGCTTGTTTCCAACCCGCACCGCACCGTGGACGCGCGCGATCCTTGGCAAAAGCATCCGGCGCGATTCCAAGTCGTAGATCTCATAGCTCCGTTGGATGCTCCGTTGGATGCTCCACAACGGTTCCTGCCTGAGAATCGCGGCCGCCTGCTGATACGCGACGATCGCGTTCAGGCCGTCGGGCACGTCGCGCTGCTGCGACAGGCCAGCCTGTGGCAAGACCAGAAGCGCGAACGCGACGCTGGCGATCATGCCTTCAGTGTATCAGAAACTTTACGCGCCGATATCGGTGCGGTACTGCCTTCCGGCGAACTGAATGTCCTCGACCGCGCGGTACGCCGTCGCCCGTGCAGATTCAATGTCCCCGCCGGTCGCCGAGACGCCTAGCACTCGTCCTCCGCTGGTGACCACGTCGTGCATCAGCAACGAGGTACCGGCATGGAACACGACGACTTCGCCGGGCAGTTCGCTCGGCACGAGCAGCTTCTTCCCCTTCGGATACTTGCCCGGATACCCCTCGCTCGCCATGACGACGGTGATCGCCGCTTCGGGCAGCACTTCGACCTCGGGCACCGGCTCACCGGCGGCCACCGCGCGCAGAGCCTCCGCGAACCCGCTGCCGAGCCGCCGCAGTATCGTCTGTGTCTCCGGGTCGCCGAACCGGACGTTGTACTCCAAGCAGAACGGTTTGCCGTCCGACACCATCAGGCCGCTGTACAGCACTCCGCGAAAGTCGATTCCGCGCTTCTTCATCGCGGCAAGCATCGGCGCGACGACGCGCTCCTCCGTCTCGTGCAGCAGACCGTTAGAAAGCCATTCCACCGGCGAGTAAGCACCCATGCCGCCGGTGTTCGGGCCGCGATCGCCGTTGAACGCCCGCTTGTAATCTTGAGCGACGGGCAAGGACCAAGAGCTGTCGCCGGATACCAGGGTCAGCAGGCTGAACTCCTTTCCGTACAGGCACTCCTCGACGACGACGGTTTCGCCGGCTGCGCCGAAAACCCGATCGACCATCGTCGCTTGCAGCGCGGCGCGCGCTTCCTCAAGCGTGTGGCAGATCGCGACGCCTTTACCGAGCGCAGCACCGCTGGCTTTGACCGCAACGCTCTTGCCCCGGTCGAACATCTTTGCTGCAAATGCGATGGCGTCATCCACGTCGGTGAAGTCGCCGTACTCGGCAGTCGGCACTCCTGCCTCGATCATCATGCGCTTGCTGAACGCCTTGGAGCCCTCGAGCACAGCCCCATCCCTGCCCGGCCCGAACGCGGCGATCCCCGCTGACCGCAGCTCGTCGGCCAGCCCGGCGATCAGCGGCCCCTCCGGGCCGATCACGACCAGGTCGACCTCGCTGCGCTTGGCAAGCTCGACAACCGCCGCGCTGTCTTCCGGCGCGACTTTCTCCACGTCGCAGGTCTCGGCGATTCCGGCGTTGCCTGGCGCGCAAAGCACCTCCGCCTCTTGGCCGAGCTTCCAGCAAAGCGCGTGTTCGCGACCGCCCGATCCGATCACCAGCACACGCATCACATCTCCCTCCGGTACTCCAAAGCGCTCAGCAGCGTCGCGCTATCGGTGTAGTCCAGCTCGCCGCCGACCGGCATGCCGTGCGCGAGCTTTGTCACCAGAATCCCGATCGGCTTGATGAGCTTCGCAAGGTACAGCGCCGTCGTGTCGCCCTCGACCGTGGGGTTGGTCGCCAAGATGACCTCTTTCACGTCGCCCTCCAACCGTTGCAGCAGCTCTCGGATTTTGAGCTGTTCTGGGCCTACGTCGTCCATTGGGCTGAGCACTCCGTGCAGCACGTGGTACACGCCGCGATACTCGTTCGTCCTCTCGATCGCCGAGATGTCCCTGGGCTCTGAGACGACGCAGATCGTCGACCGGTCGCGGCTCGGATCGCCGCACATCTCGCACTGCTCGGACTCGCTCACGTTCTGGCACGTCGCGCACAGCCGCAACTCCGATCTTGCGACGGTCAACGCTTCGGCGAATCTGCGCACGTCGTCCTCTGGCTGTCTCAGAACGTGGAACGCCAGCCTCTGCGCCGACTTCGGACCGATGCCCGGCAGCTTTTCAAATTCGGCGATCAGTTCTGCTAGCGGGCGGGCGAACAGCATGACGAATTAGAAAGGCATCATCCCTTCGGGAACGTCCGGCATGATCGCCTTCATCTTTTCGTTCCGAAGGTCAGCCGCCTTGGTGCTCCCATCGCGCACGAGGCCGACTATCAGGTCTTCGAGCGCTTCGACGTCTTCGGGGTCCAGCACCTCTTTGTCAATGCTGATCGAGAGCAGTTCGCCAGTACCGTCGAAGCTCGCTTTCACGGGCCCCTTGTCGATTTCAATGCGCTCTTCCTTCAACTCGACCTCTAGGTTTTTGGCGCGCGCCATCGCCTGCTGCGCCTGCGCCATCATCTGCTGCAAACTGTTTCCGCCAAAGTTCTTAGGTAGTTTCATCGATCCCTCCAGTCGTCACCGAATTCAGTCCTGCTGCTCGTCAGGCTTCTTTGCTTGGCCCAAAACCTCATGTCCCATCTCTCGCAATCGTTCGCCGGTCACCGGCAATTCTACCGTCGCCTGCTCAACCTCGGTCGAACGACCGGACGGCTTTGCCCGGGACACAAATTTCAGTTCGTATTTTGCGGCTGGGGTCTCGCGCCAGAACTCCAGCACCTTCTTCTGCGCGTCCAACTTCCTGTCGAAAAAGTCAGCATCAACCTTGCGATCAAATCCGACGGTAGCGACGTTGCCGTTCACCTTGATGATCTTGCTCTTCGAGAGCCTGTTGCCCGCCGACCGGTACTGGCCCATCAGCCCTTCGACCGTTGTCGCCCAAGCGGACGCAACAAGCACCATTTCATCAGACTGGCCGTTCGCGGACTCGACCGGCGGCGCGGGAGGCACCTTCGGCTGATCGCTCGTCGCCTTTTTTGGCTCGGGTTCTGACGGTTTCGCTTTCTCTGCGGGCCCTTCGACCGGCTGCTGCTTCGCCGGAGCCGCAGGCTCTTGGCCTTGCGAGCTAATACGGATCAACTCCGACTCGAGCCAAAGTCTGGGGAGGGTGACATCGCGCGCGAATCGGTGCGCCTGGGACAGCTCCGACCTGTACTTCAGGATGGCCGCTTCGCCCAGATCTGCCGACGTCGAGGCGAGGCTCGCTTCGGCGCTCGAGTCGATCGACGCCCCAACCTCCACGCCGTACAAAGCTCTTGTGAGATCGGCCAGTCGCATGAGAAGCGACTCCAGAATCGATCTTGGGTCGCGGCCAAGGCGATAGATTTGTTCAAGTTCTACTATGATTTCCTTGACATTTCGCGCCTTCATAGCCGCAAGCAACTTGTCCGTCGATTCGTCCGCGATCAGGCCGAGCTGGTCGTATACCTGCTGCAGCGTCACCTTTTCGTCGCTCGTCAGGATCGCCTGCTCGAGGAGCGTCAACGCGTCGCGAAATCCGCCGTCAGACATGCGAGCGATCGCGACGAGCGCCGACGGCTCGTACTCGATACCTTCGGCTTTGGCGACGTACTCCAGTCGGCCGGCAACTTCGGGAATGGTCCCGCGGTGAAACTCGAACCGCTGGCACCGAGAGCGCACGGTAGTCGGAACCTTGTTGAACTCCGTGGTCGCCAAAATGAACACGACGTGGGCGGGCGGCTCCTCGATCGTCTTGAGCAGCGCGTCGAACGCCTTGGGGGAGAGGTCGTGAACCTCGTCGATGATGAACACCCTGTAGCGGCACGACGACGGCATGTACTCGCTCGCCTCGACGACGCTTGTTCGCACCATCTCGACTTTCGACTCGCTCGCTGCGTCCATTTCGATGACGTCGAGGCAATTGCCGTTTGTGATCGACACACACGCCTCGCACTCGTTGCACGGCTCGGCAGCAGGACCGTTTTCGCAGTTCAATGCCTTGGCGAGGAGCCTTGCCGTGGAGGTCTTGCCCGTACCGCGAGGGCCCGTGAAGAGGTACGCGTGCGATATCTTGTTCTGCCTGATGGCGCTCTGCAGGGTCTTGACAACGTGTTCCTGCCCAATGAGGTCGGCGAACGTTTGGCTTCTGTATTTTCGGTAGAGGGCAAGATTAGACACGATGCTGTTCACGTTCGCCAAAAAAGGACAGGCGCCGGGAATGGTGCGTCGCCCAGAGTAACGACTTACCGTTGCTACCTTCCGGTCCTGGCGGAGTTCGCCGCACTGCTGTCGCGCAGTTCCCGGCGAGACGCCTTATCTTAGCATCCCGCCGGTCTCGGTCGCCTGTCCTTTTTTTACCGCGCCTACTCCGGAGTATCCGGCTCGTCGGAGTCGTCTTCTGACCTTGAGGCGCTCGGCGCGCGCAAGCCTGGGACTTGAATGATATCCGCGCTTCTATTCAACATCCCTTCCTCCCTGAAGTTCGGCGTCTGCACAACCGGCGTCTTGCGTCCCAGCGACCACTCGCCGATGCGATAGATCTGTTCGCGCGTCAGCCGCATCTGACAGAATATGACGCGCTGGTCTTCTCGTACTTGCGTGTTCAAGTAGAGTTGGTCGGTCATCCCTTCGCCGGTGAATCCGAACCTGTCCTGGATATGGTCCGGCGCGCTGCGCGGGTTATAGTAGAACTCCAGCACGTACTCGTCGCGCGTCAGCGGATACATCGTGACGTCTCGACGCATGTCGATCCGCTTGGTGAACCTCTGGTTCTTGACGTAGAGCGAATCCTGAAGGAATGTACGATCCCTGGACGGCTCGAACTCCACTTTTTCACCCTGGTTCCAAACCATTCCGCCCGGGGTCGCATGGGGGTAGTCGGCATCGCGCAGAATAAACCGAATTCGTGTTCCGACGGGAAGCACGTTCCACGTACCGCGAACCTGCAACACCTTGTGATCCGTGACGGTCACCTGGGCGCTGAAGCCGACGTCGAACGGCGGATCGGTGTCGTATCCGCCACCTTCATAGTATCCGCCTTCCCTTGCGAACCAACCTCGCTGCGCCATGCGGACCAAGAGGTTGTCGAAATTGTTCTCGTTCGTATCGCGAGCAACTCTGTGATCGCTATAGATGTCGCCCTTCATCTTCGCCTCTTCATCCAGAACGCGCCTCCTCAAGTAATACAGCGCATCCTTTATGCGCCCTGCGCGCAAATAAGCCTTGCCGAGAAGGTTGCTTCGCGCTGGCGGAATGCCGTTTACTTCGGCGTGGAAATGCGCCTCCGCCGGGCTCATACCGCTGTCCAAATACTGTTTCTCGAGTTTGTCTCTATCGTAAGTGCTCGCCTTTTCGATCAACAGCACGGCCTCGTCGTAGCCGTCATTGATCTTGTGATACCAGAGCCAACCGGTCTCGAAGAACAGTTCGTAGCTGTATTCGTTGTTCCGCGATCCCTCTTGCCCCAGGGCAAGCGCGACCGATACGTACCGGCGGTCTGAACGCTGAGCTTCGTCTGTGAAGTTGTAGGCGATGTGCCACATCCCGGTCGAGTAAACGTCGATCTGCTTCGGGTCCAACAACGTCACGATGCGGATCATCGGAAGAACCGCGTCGTATTTGCCGGTCTCGAAGTATCCGTCGGCGCGCACCCATAGAATTCCGGCGATCATCTCGCGGAAACCTGCTGCGGCCATGATCAACTGGTCGGGCGCGAGCTGACTGTAGTCGCCCTCGCTCTGAACCGCGTAGTTCTCCTTCCAGTACGGATACACGACCGCCTGCTGTAGAATCGCTTGCGCTGCGAGCAGAAGCGCGATCATCGGAAGCAATATCTTCACTTTGCTTTTCATGGCTCAGACCTCTCTGCGATCAAAGATCAAAATTCCGACGAAGAGAAGGACTAGAATGTACGTCACTCCATACGCGGTCAGGTTCACGAAGTGAGCGAGTTCACCGCGTATCACCTGGCTCGCGTTGATCGAGGAGTTCTGCACATTGAAGTTCTGGAAGTTCGGAACGACCGACGACAGCACCGTCGCCACCACCTTCATAGCCGGGTGCATAGTCGAACTGTCAGAAATGATCTCCAGAAGCGAATTGAACAGCGAGCCGAGCAGGTAAACGCCGCCAGAGAGGAAGAAGTTGACCATCGGCGCCACAAACGTCGAGAACGTCACGGCAACAGCCGAGAGCAGGCACATTTGGACGAAGAACATCAGAGGCGCTTTCGCAAGCAGCGATAACTGCTGGATATCGCTGACCCCCTGCATGATCGCGTACACGATGATCAGCGTGAACGTCATGAGCGCCATCATCAGTCCAAGCGCTCCGATCGCGCCGAGGTACTTGCCGATCACGAACTGCCAGCGCTGAACCGGTTTCGCCAGGATCGTGTAAATCGTTCGACGCTCGATCTCGTTCGGGATCATGTAGACGGTCAGAACCAGCGCGAGCACTGCGCTCGTCAGCTGGATGACGCCGAGGGTCAAACTGATCAAGACAGTCTGCTCCTGTCGCGCCGTCAGCATGTTCAGCCCCGGAGCAATGACCAAGAACAGGACGCCGATCAGGAGAATGACCAACAAGATTTTTCGCCGAATCGCCTCGCCGACCGTCGTTCTTGCGATAGCAAAGATGACCTTCAAGCCTTCACCTCGTCCCTCTCGTCTTCATCTGCTTCTTTCTCTTTCACCGCATCGGCGCTTCTTCCGAATGCGCCGCCCTTGACAAAAGACGCACCCACGGATTCTAGGAACAGATCTTCCAGCCGTCTGCGCCGCGGTATGACGCTTATGATTTTGCCGCCGGCAGAGCGCATCAGTTCGATCGCTGCGTCGGCGTCCTCGGAATCCGGCATGTCCACGATCACGCGGTTGCCGCTTACCGAAACGATCGTATCGGGAAAGTTCATCGCCTTCGCCTTCTCCTGCGCGAGCCCGCTTGCCGTGATCTCGATCCTACCGCCAGCCAGAAGCTCGTCCAACTCGCCCTGTTTGATCACGACCCCGTGGTTGATTATGGCGACGCGGTCGCAGATTCTCTCGATGTCGCTCAGTTCGTGGCTAGAGATGAACACCGTCTTGCCATCTTCCCTGAACTGCAGGATCAGGTTGCGGATGTCGATGTGCGCGATCGGATCAAGCCCGGCAGTCGGCTCGTCCAAGAACAGCAACTCGGGGTCGTTGATGAGACTTTGAGCCAAACCGATCCGTTGTTGCATGCCCCTGGAGTACTGAGCGATCGGTCGGTTCATATCATCTGCCAAATTGACCCTTTCTAAGAGCGACTTGCAAAGGTCGATGTCCTTGATGCCAAATAGCGAGGCGTAAAACGAGATGATCTCCAAGCCCGTCATGTGCTCGTAGTAGTAAGGCTTTTCCGGCAGATAGCTGAGGCGCCTGTGCGCTTCGACATCGCCGGCCACCTTGTCGAGCACGTACGCCTCACCCGAGGTCGCCCTGATGATGCCGAGAAGAATCTTGATCGTCGTCGTCTTGCCAGCGCCGTTCGGTCCTAAGAAGCCGAATATCTCGCCAGTCCTCACTTCGAGGTTCAAATTGTCGACGACATCGCGGGTTTTCCCACCGCCGACGTTATACGTTTTGGTCAAATTCTTCGTTTCTATTGCCAGGCTCAATCGGTTTCTGCCTCCGGTATAATTGCGGGTGCGAGTATACCTACAGGCAACTTGCGCGACCTGGGAGGTAACCCGCCGTATGTTTCCAACGAGTGCAGCGCAATAATCGTGCCTCGGTTCAGATACATCGCGACAATTCCCCTTGCTATTCCGAGTCGTCGGCCTCGCGAACTGCGGCCACAAATGCAGCGATCAGGTCTGCGCTCTTGATCCCAGGCTCCTCTTCCACTCCGCTGCTGACGTCGACGGCAAAGGGCCGAAGAGCGCGGACGACCGCGCCGACGTTGTCCGGCGTGAGACCGCCGGCAACGATGACCGGAAGGCTCGTCTCGTGAATGAGCCGCCTCGCAGCCTCGACGTCGATCTGCTTGCCCGTCCCGCCGTATTCGTCGGGCGAGAACGAATCGATCAGCAGCGCGTCGACAGAGGCGAGATCCGGCAAGTCTTGACCCGATCCCATTCGATAAGTCAGAACCGAGCGGCATCCCTCAGGCAGCACGTGTTGGTCTACGTCTATCGCCTGGACCGCGTCGAAGAACGGCGCGTGCTCCGCCGGCGCATACCGGCCGTAGACGCCGACCGCAAAAACGAACGGCGGGACGGTATCGGCCATCTCGCCCAGCTCTATCGCCGTGATCCTCCTGGGGCTGGTCAGCTCCATCACGAACCCGAGAGCATCCGCGCCGCACTCAATGGCGACCTCCGCGTCTGATCGACGACGCAAGCCGCAGATTTTGATCCGTGTCACCAGCCCATCACTTCCCGCACCTTCTGTGCAATGTCTGGCGCGGTGCAAAAGCTGGTGCCGATGAGGACTGCTCTCGCGCCGGCTTCCTGCGCCAGCCGGACGTCGTCGTTGTTGTTCAGCGCGCTTTCGCTGACGACCGTCGCTCGACCGGCGATCTGTGGAATCACGTCTCTCGCAATCTCGATGTTCACTTCGAACGTCTCCAAATCTCGGTTGTTGAGCCCGACCAGCTTGGCTCCGATCTCCACAGCGACGAGCGCTTCGTCCAACGAGTGAGCCTCTACCAGCGCATCCATTCCCAGCTCCCCTGCCAACAGGAGCAGTTCCTGGAGGTGCGCGCGCTCCAATGCGCTGACAATCAGCAGGACGGCGTCTGCGCCGAGGGCTCGGGCCTCGTAGACATCGTACTCGTGGATCGTGAAGTCCTTTCGCAGAGTCGGCAGGCCGGTCGCAGACCTGCAAAGCCGAACGTAGCTCGGATGGCCTTGGAAGTGCTCTACGTCGGTCAGAACGCTCAAGCAGTCCGCACCGCACAGCTTGTAAGTTTGAGCGATCTCCACAGCATCGAACGATTCCCGCAAGACGCCTTGTACCGGGCTGGCCTTCTTGACCTCGGCGATGAGGGAAACGTCGTGCTCGCTCGACAATAGTGCGTCCAAGAAACCGAGGGTCGGCGGCGCGTCGGCGGCCTGCGATCGGACCTCATCGAGCGACATGCTTGCCATGCGATCTGGAAGCCGATCTCGCTTGGATTGCAAGATGCGGTCGAGGACGTTCATGAGACAAGCCCGTCCAATGTTGCCGCTGCCGCGCCGGTTTCGATTGCCCTGCTGGCGAGCGACGCCCCCTCTTGCAGAGTGTTTGCAACGCCGGCCAGGTATAGCGCCGCGCCGGCGTTCGGCAAGGCCGCACGCGCCCGCATCGACCTGTGTTCGGTCAGCGCCTCGCGGACGGCTGCCGCAGCGTCGGCAAGCGTCTCACCCGGCGCAAGCGCTTCGAAAGGAATCGGGTCCAGTCCGAACGACTCCGGCGTCAGCTCCGTTTCGCTGACCGCTCCGTTTTCCAGCAGGCAGCCATACGTCACTCCGCACGGCGAAATCTCGTCCATCCCCTCTTCGCTGCACACGACCATCGCTTTTTTCAGCCCGAGAATCTTCAGCGCATCCGCCATCGGCGCGATGAGCGATCTGTCGTAAACGCCAACAAGCTGGCACGACGCATTGGCGGGGTTGGCCAGCGGGCCGAGCTGGTTGAACACTGTGCGTACGCCCAGGGCCTTGCGAACCGGCCCGACGAATCGCATCGCCGGATGGTGGTTGGGCGCAAACAGGAACACGATGCCCGTAGAAGCGAACTTTGCCTGCAACCGCCCCATATCGCCGGTCAGCTCGACGCCAAGCTCCTCCAGCACGTCCGCGCTGCCGCACTTGCTGGTCACCGCTCGGTTGCCGTGCTTGGCAACTTTCGCGCCTGCGGCGGCAGCGATGATCGCCGCCGTTGTCGAGAGGTTGAACGTGGGCGGCCCGCCGCCAGTGCCGCACGTATCGACGAGGTTAGGAGCGTCGTTTTCAAATACCTTTGCGTTCTGCTTCATTACCCGTGCGAACCCGGCCAGCTCCTCCGCGTCCACCCCCTTGATCCGTAGCGCGACCAGAACCCCAGCTATCTGGGACTCGTGCAATTCGCCAGCCATGATCTGGCGCATCAGATCTGCGGCTTGCTCTTGGGTCAAAGACGTGCCACCCACCAGGAGTTCCAGCGTCGCCGTGACGTCCATGCGGCTAGTTTACTTGGACACATCCGTCGCCTGAACAGCGAGGTAACATCCCGCCATGTTCGGGGCGTTCATGCCGATCCTCCTGCTGCTTGTGGCCGCCGCCGTTATCTGCGCGGCGATGGTGACCCTGAGCTGGGTTCTCGGCCCGAAGAAGCTCACTCCCTATAAGAGCTCGCCGTACGAATGCGGGGTCGAGCCGATCGGAACGGGGCAGGAGCGGATTCCGATCAAGTTCTATCTGGTAGCCATCATCTTTGTGCTCTTCGACATCGAGGTCGTGTTTCTGTGGAGCCTGATGACGGTGTTTAAGGACGCTCCGCTTGAATTCAAGGTCTTTACGGGCGTAGTGACCGCCATCTACATGGCGCTGTGGATCATCGGCGACGTGTATATCATCCGAGTGGGCGCCATCGACTGGGACGAAGAAACGACGATAGCCCTGGAGAAGGTGGCTGAACTGCCATCTGGGAGCGGATCGTAACGATGACGGGCCCTGCCGTCGGATCAGAGCGACTCGAGGCGATCAAGATTCGAGAGGCGTTCGGCGGCGCGCTCACAAAGGTCTGCGACAAGCTCGACGAGACGTACCTTTGCATCCGGCGCGAGAAGATCGCCGACGTCATCCAGTTCTTGAAGGACGATGCCGACTTGGCGTACGACTACTTCGTCGAGTGTCTCGGAGTCGATTATTTGACTTGGAAAGGCGAGCGCGACGTTGACGGGCGATTCGAGGTCGTCTACAACCTGTACTCGACGAAGAACCTGTCCAGGATCTACCTCAAAGTCGGCGTTGACGACGGCCAGTCTGTGCCGACCGCCAAGCACGTGTTCTTGGGAGCAGAGTATCCGGAAAGGGAGATTTGGGATTTGTTCGGCGTCGTTTTCGAAGGGAATCAGCACTCTGGGCGATTCCTGCTGCCCGACAACTGGAAGGGCCATCCTCTGAGGAAGGACGAGCCGCTGGGTGGCGAGGACGTGGTGTTTGCCCAAGGCACCGAAGGGCCTGCGGTCGAGGACGAATCGACTCCGCACGCCGGAGAAAGCTTCGAGGGCGAGACTGGAAGCGAGAAGATCGGCGGCCGATAAGCACCTATATCTCGGGCGAGAACGCCCTCCGCTGGCCGGTTCTCCCAGCAAAATCGCCGGGGCAGCCACAAAATCTAACACTTTTTCCAGTTAAAACTTGATTCGGTACGCATCTTGTCGTACAATGGCCGTACGGCTTCGAGCTAGTCTCGCTCGGCGTATCTGAGCGTGTACCCGTTTAGAAGCTGTGGTTCAGGCGACAAACGTCGCTTGGAGCAATTATTTGGAGAAAATTGATAATATGCGAAAGAAAGCGTTTACGCTAATTGAGCTGCTCGTCGTCATCGCTATCATTGCGATTCTCGCTGCGATTCTCTTCCCTGTGTTTGCACAGGCCAAGGAGTCCGCGAAGAATACGGCGTTGCTAAGCAACGTGAAGCAAATTGGCACGGCACATATGCTCTATGCGGCTGACTACGACGATCTTTGGTCGCCGACGATGGCATCTCACCCGATTTTGCCCATCGACCTCGGCTGGCAAGACCTCGTACAGCCCTACATGAGGAATTACGACATCGTAACTCACCCGAAGCGAGATCCCATCATTGAGGGAACTATCTACACGACGTGGCTTCGCCTGCAGGACATGGCTCTCGTTCCGCGAGCCTTCACCTCTGGCGCTTCCATTCCAGCAACTAATGGTTACTGGTTGGGCGTCCACCTCGGACAAGACGTTCGCTACACTGGCATCGCTGGCTTCGTGAACTTGGACAACTCGCGGCCTGACTGGCTGAAGAGAATCCACCATCCTTCGCTGTCCACTAGTGGCATCGAAGACGTATCTGGCACGGCCATGGTCTTTGAAGGCAACAACTGGGACGTCTGGTGGGCTGTCATGGGCACCTTTGGCGACCTCTCCGGCGGCCCGATGCGCTGGTGCGTGAAGTGGGTTCCGGTAGGCTGGAACCGCAACGGCAACGACTACGGCTGGGCTGGCCCTAACACGCTGACCCGACCGGTCGACAGGCGCGACGGCACGTGGTGCGCAGTCGCACGCGGTCGAACAACGTTCGTCGCCACCGACACATCCGCCAGATCGACTGACGTTCGCGGCTACTTTTACGAGGGCCACGAAGCGAACCAATCTGGTCGCTCTTGGAAGGTTCTGCCGGGTCTGAACCCGCACGGCTGGTAGGTCTGACTTGACGAAAATGATCCGAAAGCTACTTGTATGTTCGATGATTCTGGGCAGTTGCCTGCTGTTTGCTGGCTGTGGCTCAGACGATGCCTCTACCGATGATTCTGATGCCGATGTGCCGCAGATGGGTGACGTTGACGACGCTGCCCGACCGGGCACTGGCGTTGCGGAAGAGAGCGCTGCCGAACTGATGGAAGCAGACGAGTAATCGTTCTCGTCATAACCTACAATGACGAAGTCCCCGGTATAAAAACCGGGGACTTCATTTTGTTCGACCGTCGCAATCGCCCGTCCCCCACCTGGTCTAGTGAGACCCAACCTCTCGGGTAACCTTGCCTTGGCCTTAAGCCAAGCTGCCAAATGGAACACAAGACCTTCTTGCCGTCTACCGAAACCGTGTACGAAAGGATCGGCGAGAACACGATGGTCGTCAACCTTGGGCCCCAGCACCCGTCGACCCACGGCGTCCTCCGCATCATCTGCGAGTTGGACGGCGAGACGATCCTCAATGCTAAGTGTGTGATCGGGTATCTGCACTCCGGCATGGAGAAGGAGGGCGAGTTTCAGCAGTACCACAAATGCGTGGTCATGACCGATCGCATGGACTACCTCAATGCGAACGGCAACAACCTCGCGCACGCGCTCACGGTCGAGAAACTGCTGGGATGTGAAATCCCGAAGCGCGCCCAGTACCTTCGCGTCATTCTCACCGAGTTGAGCCGAGTGGCCAGTCACTGCGTCTGGCTCGGCACCCACGCGCTCGACCTCGGCGCCATGACCCCGTTCTTCTACATCATGCAGCAGCGCGAGATGATCCTCGACCTGTTCGAGATGTTCTCTGGGGCTCGCATGATGCCGAGTTGGATCGTTCCCGGCGGCCTGCGAGGCGACATGCCTGACGGATTCGAGAAACGTCTGAGGAAGTTCCTCAAGAAGTTCCCCAGCGAGCTTGGGCAGGTCGAGACTCTTCTGGTCGAGAATCCGATCTGGAAGCTGCGGACCCAGGGCGTCGGCGTGCTGACCGGTGAAGAAGCCCTGGCGCTGGGCTGCTCCGGCCCGATCGCCCGGGCCAGCGGCGTCCCGCTCGACATGCGCAAGTCGAACCCGTACTGCAGCTACGAAGATTTCGACTTCATGATCCCGATCGGCACGAAGGGCGACTGCTACGACAGGTTCCTGGTGCGGATCGCCGAGATGAAAGAGAGCTGCAAGATCATCCGACAGGCGATCGACGGGCTGCCCGAAGGCGGTTTCTGGACCGAAGACCGGAAAATCGCTCCTCCGCCGACGGGGGAAATCGACACCTCGATGGAGGCGGTCATCCACTTCTTCAAGCTGTACACCGAGGGGTTCCACGTGCCCGCCGGCGAGGCGTACGTCGGCATCGAGGGCTCAAAGGGAGAGCTGGGGTTCTACATCGTCAGCGATGGCGGCAACCGGCCGTACCGCTGGCACGAGCGCCCGTCCTCGTTCATGAACCTCAAGTCGCTCGAGGTCATGGCCAAGGGGCGGCTCATCGCCGATCTCATCACGATCATCGGCTCCATCGACATCGTGCTGGGCGAGATCGACCGGTAATTTTGGAGTTTCGGACTCATAACTCGGGACTTCACTGATGGAGGGTCGTCCTCCTGGGTGACCATTGCTGTCGTGCGCCTCGTTCATCGGACTAAGAGTCCGAAGGACGGGATGCGGACTAAGAGTCCGCGCTCCGATAAGCACAAACAGACCCTCCGGGCCTGACCGTGGCACACCGTTGATCTGCCCCGTCCCTCCCCAGGCCTGCTGGCCGCCGTCTGCCAAAGACTGTCGTGGCCGGGGGAGGTTAGGTTGGGGCTTGGACCTGTTTCGACTGAGAGTCCAAAGGCCAAGGCCTGACCGTGGCACGCTCCGCCGCAGGCGGTAACCGTCCCCACAGCCTACGAGCCCCCGGAGTAAACTGCTGCTCGTGAGCGACCTCACCCAACTCACCGTCACCTCCGACCGGCCGAAGGCGCCAAAGCTAGAAGACCTCAAGCTGCTGTTCAGCAAAAAGGCGATCGCCCAGCTAGACGCGATTCTGACCCACTACCCGGACAAGAAGTCGTGCATCCTCCCCGCGCTGTGGATCGCGCAGCGCGAGTACGGCGGATGGCTGCCGCCCGAAGCGATGTTGGAGGTCTCCGCCCGGCTGAAGAGGACGTTCGCCGAGGTTGAGGGCGTGGCCACGTTCTACACGATGTTCAACGTCGACCACCCGGTCGGCAGACACATGATCGAGGTCTGCACGTGCCTCACCTGCCACATGTGCGGCGCGTACAAGCTGGCATCGCACCTGAAGAAGAAGCTCGGGATAGACTTCGGCGAGACGACCGAGGACGGTGTTTTCACCCTGCACGAGGTCGAGTGCCTCGACGCCTGCGACCGCGCGCCGCTCCTGCAGGTCGGCGACCAGTACTACGGTCCGATGGACGACGCAAAGGTGGACGCGCTGCTCGACAAGCTCCGAGCGACGAAGGAATCGACGGTCGTGCAACTGGCCGACGAGGTCGTCAGAGTCCATCTGATGCCTGGTGAGAAGGGTTAGATCGTGATGACATCCATGATCGAGCCTTCCTGAAGACCCACTAATCTGCGGTACAGCGCGAGAGCTTGGCGCTCTGTTAAATTCGAAAGGAAGTCAGCGAGAACTCGACCAGGAGGGCTGCCGGACTCTAGTAGTTCTCGATGCGAAAGCGGCAGGATGATCTGTCGTTCTCTCTTCATATCGACCCAAGTCGCAGCGAGAATCTTCTTCAAGCACTGCCTTTGACCAACTTGCTGAGCGGCCAAGGCTTGATCCTCGATTACAAAGTGCCAGACGAGTTTCTTCAGAAGAGCCACCTTGAGACGTGCTCGTTCATCGATAGCCAAGAAATCCCCGTTGTTTTCGGAAGGATCCACTAACTTTGTGGACTTCAGGATGAACATTGAAATCAGGTAGGAAGACAACTGACGCATCCGAGCCCTATGCGACGCACCACCATTAAACTCTGTACTTGGCACTAGGTGGAGGTCGTCCCTCAGTTCGACTGCCGCATTCCGCAAAGCGTCTGGATCCTCATGTTTCAGTCTCTCGAAGATCGGGGCCCACTCCATTGGGTCGCGGGCAAGTCTTGCAAGGGGTATCTTGCCAGCTCGATAGAAGTCGTATACGTCGTGAATGGAGTACGCAATGTCGTCTGCCCAGTCCATTATTTCAGCCTCCACTGACCGGTTGGCAACGCCCAGGACACATTCCATTGCGTCCTCATACACCTCCTTCTCTGTCTCGTAAGCTCCATACTTGCCTATCGAGAGTGCGTTCTCCGAGCCCCCAAGCCAGGGGTACTTCACGATCGCGGCCAACGAAGCTCGAGTTAGATCAAGTCCCCCGAAATCGTCCTCACGCCTCGTTAGCCGTACAACAACTCGGAAGGACTGGGCATTGCCTTCGAATCCGTCTGTTCCCCCAGTTCGTGCGTTGACAAAACCCTCGATTGCGGATCCGCCGACGTGACCAAATGGCGGGTGTCCAAGATCGTGCGCGAGTGCCGCAGTCTCAGCGACGTCTGCATTCGGTAGGAGCTCTTTGCTAACCTCACTTGACTTGGCCAGGTGTTCCGCCATCCGGCGCGAGATCTGAGCGACTTCTAGCGTATGACTTAGACGATTGTGAAAGTGGTCTCCATCGGCAGCCGAAGCAACCTGGCTTACTCCCGATAGGCGCCGAAAGTAACCGCTGTGTAGCACCCGATCTCGATCTCTCTCAAACTGAGATCGATTGTCTTCCGGGGGGTTGCCAGTAAAGTATCTGTGCTCCCTTGGATTTTCCGCCATTGAACGAACCTCAGGCTCTCACTGATCCTATTGGAGTAGGACCAGACTGCCGTTATCGTCTCGAACTATACTGCCTTTTCGCAAGAGGTCAAGTATCGCATGAGCAATCAGATCCTCATGAAATCGATCTGACAGAGCCTGTAGCAGACCCTCCACCGTCCTCGGACCATCATCGCTGCCCAGGTTGCTCAAGACCTGTTCAAGAACTTTCTTTTTCTCCTCAAGTGCAGTTGCCAATGCCATAAGTTATGGACGCCTCCTTCCTACTGTTCGATGCTCGCCGACCGAAAGTAGGGCTCTCATCATACCGTGGGTACACTTCTCGTGCCAATGGCTGAACTGAAGCTTCTGCTCGAACACGCGCACGATCCCGCTTACGCGACCCTCGCCGGCTACAAAGCCACAGGCGGCTACAACGCCCTCGCCAAGGCCGTCGAGATAGACAGGCAAGCCGTGATCGACGAGATCAAGGCGAGCGGACTGCGAGGACGCGGAGGCGCAGGGTTCCCGGCGTGGATCAAGTGGAACGGCCTGCCAAAGGACACCGACAAGCCCCACTACGTGCTCAGCAACGCCGACGAGGGCGAGCCCGGAACCTTCAAGGACAAGGAGCTGATGGAGCGGTGCCCGTTCCAGATGATCGAGGGCATGACGATCGCGGGGTACTGCACCCTGAGCACCGTCGGATACATCTACATTCGAGCGGAGTTCATGGACGCCGCAAAGATTCTGCGCACGGCGATCGACGAGGCGTACGAGGCCGGGCTGCTGGGCAAGGACGTCTTGGGCAAAGGGTTCGACTTCGACCTGCACATCCACATGGGCGCCGGCAGCTACGAGTGCGGCGAGGAGAGCGCCATGATGAACTCACTGATGGGCGAAAGAGGCATGCCGCGGCTGAAGTTCCCGCACGGCCCGCTGCCGACCGTGGGCGGCTTGTGGAACCTGCCGACGCTCATCAACAACGTCGAGACGTTCTGCTGCGCACCGTTCATCGTCGATCGAGGCGGCGAGTGGTTCGCGAAGATGGGCGCCAGCACGCAGCGCTCGACCGGCACGAAGGTGTTCTCGGTCAGCGGCCACGTCAAGAAGCCCGGCAACTACGAGATCGAGTTTGGCACCCCACTGATCGAGCTGCTCAGCCTCGCAGGCGGCATGACGGGAGGCGAGCTGAAGGCGTGCGTGCCGGGAGGATCGTCCGTCCCGATGATCAACAAGGAAGACACGGAAAAAGCGATCCTCGGTTACGAGGAGATGGAAGAGGTCGGCTCGATGGTCGGCAGCGGCGGCTGCATCTTCCTGAACGACCAAACCTGCATCGTCAGCTTCATCTGGCGCACGGCGCGGTTCTACGCTGAGGAGTCGTGCGGCCTGTGCACCCCGTGCCGCGAGGGCACACGCTGGATGGAGCACCTGCTAGAGCGAATCATGAGAGGCGACGGGCGCAAAGGCGATAAGGAGCAGCTGCTGGAGATCTGCAGCCAGATCGACGGCCGCTCGTTCTGCGGCCTCGGCGACGCGGCGGCGTGGCCGGTCGTCGCAGCGATCAAGGTGTTCCCCGAGGAGTTCGACTACTTCATCGAGCACGGGCACAGCATGGTCGACTCGCCGATGATGCGCGAGGTCAACCCGGAGTGGGTCGTACGGGCGAGAGCTTGATGCTGTAGCATTCGATACAACCGTCTAGCGTACTTTCGAAGATCAAACCTGCCGGTTTCGCGGATAGCGGATACACTCTAAGGCGAGTATCCCATGGAGGCAGTCCGTCAGGCTTTGACGCTCCTCATGACGGACGTCGAGGGCAGCACCGCGCTCTGGGAGGCCGAGCCCGGCCCCGCATCGCAGGCAATCTCCCGCCACGACGAGATCGTGGAATCGGTCGTCGTGGCGCACGGGGGCGAGGTCTTGAAGAAGCGCGGGGAGGGGGATTCGGCCTTCTGCGTCTTCAAAATCGAGGAGGACGCTGTAGCGGCCTCTGCGGCGCTGCAGCGCGAGCTTGCGTCCGAGAACTGGCCCACCTCGAAGCCGATCCGCGTCCGGATCGCCCTGCACAGGGGCGAGGTCGAGGACCGCGACGGGGACTATTATGGCGCGACGGTGAACCGTTGCGCTCGGCTGAGGGCGGTCGCGCACGGCGGCCAGGTCGTCGTGTCGCAGGCCGTGCACGCGTGCGTTTCGGGCAAGCACTCTTTCCGCGACCACGGGCTGCACCGGTTGAAGGACCTTCTGCACCCGGAGCACATCTACGAGCTTGTCTGCTCTGAGGAGGAGTTCCCCTCCCTCCGGTCGCTGAACGCGCTCGACCACAACCTACCGATTCAGCTCACCGCGTTCATCGGCCGCAAGCAGGAGCTGCGGGAGGTTGAGGAGGCGCTGTCCGCGTCGAGGCTCGTGACGATGATCGGCGTGGGAGGCTGCGGAAAGACGAGGCTGGCGCTGCAGGCGGGCGCGCACGTCGCCGGCTACTCGACGCAGGTCGTGCGCTTCGTCTCCTTCGCGGACCTTCCGCGCTCATCAGACGTGTCTGGCGTCGTTGCACGCGGGGTGGGGGTCGACGCTCCGGACCAGACGGATCCGATCGACGCGGTCGTCGAGGCGTTCGACAAGAGAGAAGCGCTGTTCATCTTCGACAATTGCGAACACGTACTCGACTCTGCGGCGGCGGTCGCGCGGCGGCTTCTGATGGAGTGCCCGGGAGTCAAGATCCTAGCCACGAGCCGCGAAATCCTCGGTCTGAGCGGAGAACGGACTTTCATCACGAACCCGCTGGCTCTGCCGCCCGAGACCGAGCAGAACCCCGTGCAGGTGCTGCGGCACGAATCGGCCGCGCTGTTCATCGACAGGGTGCGGCAGCGCCGTGCGGACTTCGTGCTGGACTCCGGCTCGGCGCCGGTCGTGGTGCGCCTCGTGCGCGCTCTGGACGGCATTCCGCTGGCCATCGAGCAGGCGGCGGCCCGCGCCGGGACGATCGGGCTGGACGCGATCGTCGAGCGCCTCGGCAAGAAGCTGGACTTGCTGCGGTCGACGCAACGCGACGTCGAGCCGCGGCAGAGGACGGTCAGGGCGACGCTGGAGTGGAGCCACGGGCTGTTGGACGACGCCGAGCGGGAGATATTCGCGCGGATTTCGGCGTTCCAGGGCGTGTTCACGACGGCCGACGCCAGCGTGGTCTGCGGGCGGGACGCCTTGGAGGAGATGGAGTCGCTCGTGCAGAAGTGCGTCGTCACTGCCGTGCATAGCTCGAGCCACGCGATGGGGTACCGGCTGGTCGAGACGGTGAAGGAGTTTGGGCGCGAGCGGATCGAAGAGGACGCGCCGGACGCGTTCGAGCGCCATCTGGAGTGGGCTCTCGATCTGGCGGAGTGGATCGACGAGACGATCGAGGGACAGTCGTCTGCCGAGGCGTTCCAGGTGCTGGAGCGAGCGTACGAAGACCTTGTCGCCGCTCTGCGGCGGTCGATAGACGCGCTGGACGGCCGGGCGGTGCCTCTGGCGTTCGCTCTGCGCAAGCCGTGGCTGCGGCGCGGCCCGACGACGGAGGGTGTAGAGCTGATCGGCCGGGCGATCTTCGACGTCGGGCACTCGGACGAGAAGCTCGTGGCCAACGCGCACAACGCGCTCGGAGCGATGGCGATGAACGTCGGGCAGACCGAGAAGGCCCTCGAGAACCTCGGCATGGCAGCAGAACGGTTTGGCGAGCTTGGCCTGCCGACGAACGCTGCAGCATCAATCGCGAACATGGGGATTCTGCACGCCTTGAAAGGCGACTTTGAGAAGGCGAAGCCTCTGTTCGAGGCCAGCCTCGATGCATACCGCTCCGGAGGAGACACAGTCGGGGCGGCGAAGGTCGCGCTCAATTTCGGCCGTATGCTGGCAGACTCGGGCCACGACGATGACGCTGTTCCGTTCTTGGAGACGGCGCTCGCAACCTTCCAAGGGAGCGACCCGGTGCGGGAGGCGCTTGCACTCGTCAACCTCGCGGACGTCCTGCCCGAAGGCGAGCCCGTGCGGCGGCTGGGCTACTTGGAAAGGTCGTTTCGAATCCTGACGGAGTCCCCAGACCACTCTCAGATGAGCATCGGCTTGACGCAACTCGCCAGAATTGCGGTCGATTGCCGGCAGTTCACGGACGCCGCGACGCTCCTTGCGGCTGCCGAGCACTGCCTGGACCAGACTGAGGCCGAGCCTTCAAAGAGCCTGGTCGAGTCCTACGAGGAGCTGCACCGGCTGATCGGGTATGAGGTTCCCCACGAGGCTGTCGGGGCGGCGAACACCCGGGCGCGCTCCATGAACGACACCGCGCGTATGACGTACGCTACAGAACTGGCCTGCGATTTTAGGCAATACTTGGACGCACGCAAATAAAAGTCAGGACTTGAGGAAGAACAATGCCGAACGGACCAGATTCTAGCGGATACGACCCGATCGTCGGTGTACAGCCCGACAACCCAACGGACGTGATGACGTTTTCCATGTTGAAGAGGCCAAAGGGCAGTCCAAAGAACGGCTCTCCAAAACGCTGGCCCCGGTTCCCGTTTCATATCAAAATCACCCGTTACGATTTCGAGTATTGGAACGGTAGCAAGTGGGTTCCGGTCAAGCGCTCCGAAAAGCCGTTCATCGTGGATAGGAGCGTCAAGGGATCCGGCGGCAAGATCGCAGGCAACAAACAGTTCGTCATTCCGTTGGAGCCGAACGGGAAGTACAGAGGGAAGTTCCCGGCATGTATCGTGGTCAGTTTTAGGACCACAGGCCCGCGCGCAAAGCCTGTCAGGCACGTGGCCCGAGCTATCAGGTTTACGTAGCGCGGGTTCCACGCGCCAGCATCACGCACCTGAGCACGCTGACAGACGACTTGGCCGAAAGTCAGCGTCCGTCGCGGCACTTTCGGCACGACCATTGCGTCGAGTGAATCAATCTGCGCAGCAGCCCGAGCCGACCCGGCTCCGCCCGACGGATCGACCAGGCACTGCATGAATTCTAACATAGCGCCACTGATCGCGACCCTCGGCAGCCGCAGAGAAGAGGCCATGACCGATGCTCAAATCAGCGAGAAGCCAGCCGAGTAGATGGCCAGCAACGTTACGATGGCTGGTCTAAAGGAAAGAGAGCCCGTCCTGCCAAAAGATGACCTGATGGGAATGGGCCGGCAACTGCCGTGCGGTTAGGTGCTGCAAAAATTCTGATAATGGCGACGGAAAGCCCGGCGATTCTAGAGCAGCCTGCAACGCCAGCGACTCCCGGTGAATATGCCAGGAAGATCTGGCTATTCGACTCAATTCCGTCAGGTTCCCTGCAATCCGGCTCAGGCGTGACGTAGGATGCAGCAGATTGGAGAAATTTTGAATGCATAAGCTTAAAGCTTTTACCCTCATCGAGCTGCTAGTTGTGATTGCCATAATCGCGATTCTCGCAGCCATTCTTTTCCCTGTGTTCGCCCAGGCCAAATTAGCGGCCAAGAAGACGGCCGGCCTGAGCAACACCAAGCAGTATCTGACCGCGGTTCACATGTACTTGGCTGACTACGACGACCGGTTCCCTCCGGTCCAGTACAATCGCCTGTTTGACGCGAACCCGGCCAATCCTGATCAGACGATCGGCAACCTGCTTCAGCCGTACATGAGGAACTTGGACATCCTGAAGTCGCCTGGCTCCGACATCACAGCTGACCAGCGCGACCGCTCGTCGCCGTTTCCTTCCAATAGCGTAGATCCTTCGTACAGGCGAGCGCAGTTTGCGTTCAACATGGCTTTCAAGACCGACTACGGCCTCAACTTCCAGTACTACGGGAGGATGGGCCGCGACTGCCCAACCTTGGGCTTGGCCTTCTTCTCGCTGGGCACGTCGGGTTCAGCGGTTCAGAACACCGCTGCTTCCATCTTCATCGTGAACTCCATTTTTGGTCGCAACAACAACGGCGACCCAATAGGCGGCGGCAACGTGGGAGTCGACCCTCCGTGCCGATTCACCGATGGTGGACGCGACACCTTCCCGCAGTTGCCGTCTGGTTGCAACGACCTCTATACGTTGAATGGCTGGAATCCCAACAACCCGCTGGCCGCAAACGTGTTCGGCCACGCTTGGCCCTACCATAGCGAAGTCGCTAACGTAGGCTGGACTGACAGCCACGCAAGCGCGAAGCGAATCTCGGCTCTGTCGGTTGGCTGCGACGTGCAAGGCAACTGGGGCGGCACCATCTTCGATGAAGATGCGTACCTGTGGGACCTCGACTAATCAAGCTGATAAAGCAGTGACCGCGAATGCGGGAAGCGGCCAGATGGCGCTTCCCGCAACTTCTCATTACCGATCGCAAATCGCAGTAGAGATGAACGTCATGAAGAAGTCCAGTGCCGCGAGTTCCAACTAGCATTTGGAGCACAAGGGACCTGCGGCCACGCGACGCGGGGCTTGTTCTGTTTGCCGCATCGGGCAGCGAACTGCGGACTTCATGTAAGCTGGATTCGTTGCGCGGTCGTAGCTCAGTGGATAGAGCACTTGCCTCCGGAGCAAGGGGTCGCGGGTTCGAATCCCGCCGACCGTGCCAGACTAAAGCTGGCCTGCCGCAGGTAGGTCAGCCTTAGTTTCCTTGCTTGAAAGGGATGAGAAGCCTGTCCTGAGCTCGTCATCCTGAGCTTTACGAAGGACGAAGGAAATCCCGCCGACCGTACCAGAAAGCCTCGCTGAGGCTGTCGCAATCCTACGGCGCTGGACCGGCTAACGCGGGTGGTCCGAGCACTGAACGTCGGTCGCGGCGTCTCCCAGCGTATAGGTGCCGTTAGTCGGACACCTTGGGATGAACCTCAAATACACGGGAACTAGGTCGCTCATCAAAGGGGAATCGGTTGGTGCAGCGGTGGTTTCTTGGAACCAGATTGCCTTTGCATCGTCCAGCTTTTGCTGGTTAGCGAAGCAGGACGTCTCGCGTGCGTCCCGCCTAGCGCTGATGAAGGTTGGCACAGCTATGGCTAAGAGAATGCCGATGATCAGCACCACTATCATGATTTCAACAAGCGTAAAGCCAGCCCTGCGCATAGGAGAACTCCGTTATGGATATTCCACAGTGCGGCGAAGCTCCGAACTACCAGCCCTGGTGAATATCCCTGGATACGCGAATTTGACGGTGCAGAACCGCTATGAGTGGAATCACGATCGCCGCCGACCGCGGCCTCACGGTCCCAACGATGGGCGCCCGTCAGCCGGAATCGCGTTGAAGATGACTAGAGACAGAACGCGCCGGGCTACGACTTCCCCTTTTCGTCCCCGCTGCCGGTTCCGTTTCACTTGTCCTTGTCCTTGTCCTTATCCTTGTCCTTGTCCTTGCCTTTGCCGATCACCCTTGGATGGATCGAGCACGTCGAGGGAGCGGTCTGATCCGTAAGCGTGTATATGCCGTTGGTCGGACAGGTAGGGATCGACTTGATATAGGCCGGAGCCAAATCGCCCATACTTGGCACTGACGAATCGGTAGCGCCGGTCTGCATGGCCCACATCGCCGTTGCCTCATCCAGCTGGCTCTGGTTCTTCAGGCAGGCGTTTCTTTGGCTGTGGAACCGTGCCTTGGCGAACTCTGGAACGGCGATCATGAGCAGGATCGCGGTTAGCATGACCACGATCATGATCTCAACTAACGTAAAAGCACCCTTGCGCATATACACCGCTCCCATTGTTCCCTTCCACGTAGACTACACCCAGCCCCCGGCTATTGTACTGCACGGGCTGATTCTGGCAATTCAGCTTGGGAACGATCCGAAACCGTGTCCCGTCCGTTCTTCGACGTTGAGAGTCTATCGACGCACGGTATTGCTCGACCCCTTTTTTTGAAAGATTCGAACCTGCACCGCGCCCCGGCCCGAGTTCGGAACGGAGCAGTCGCCAGACTCTATCCTATAGCTGTTTTTCGATGCGTTCGAGAAAGTCGGCGAAGCTCATCGCACCGATGTCACCGTCTTCACGACACCGCACGCCGACCGTACCGCTCTCGATGTCCTTGTCGCCGACGATCAGCATGTACGGCACCTTCATCCGCGCGTTCTCACGGATCTTCTTGCCTAGCGTCTCGCGACGGTCATCTACCTCGACACGTACGTTTTGCGAGGGTCTAGCCTTGATCGGCGCAAAGTCCGCCATCTCGCCGACCGGCTCGAAGTCCGGACTGGGGTACCCCTGGAGCGCGGCGGCAATGGCCTCGGCGTAGTCGTTGTGCCTGTCGGCGATCGGCAGCACCGCTACCTGAACTGGCGCCATCCAGAACGGAAACGCGCCGGCGTAGTGCTCGGTCAGGAATCCGATCATGCGCTCCAGCGAACCGTACAGCGCCCGGTGGATCATGATCGGCCTGTGCGGTTTGCCGTCTTCGCCGATGTACTCCAGATCGAATCGCTCCGGCAGGTTGTAGTCCACCTGCACCGTGCCCATCTGCCACTCTCGCCCGAGCGCGTCCTTCACGAACAGGTCCAGCTTCGGCCCGTAGAACGCGGCCTCGCCGGGAGCGATCGTGTACTCCTCGCCGAGCTCGTCGCACGCCTGGATGATCGCCTTTTCGGCCAGCTCCCAGTTTTCAAGGTGCCCGACGTACTTCGCGTCGTCGTCGCCGCGCGTACTGACTTCGACCCGATACTCGGTGATTCCAAGCTTCTTGAGCAGCAGCTGTCTCAGGTTGACCACGCGCTTGAACTCTTCGACAAGCTGGTCCCCGCGCATGAACAGGTGGGCGTCGTCCATCGTGAATCCGCGCGCGCGCAAGATTCCGGCGACTTCCCCGCTCTGCTCGTACCGGTAGACCATCCCGAACTCGGCGTACCGGATCGGCAGGTCGCGGTATGAGCGGAGCGTCGAGGCGTACATCTCGATGTGGAACGGGCAGTTCATCGGCTTGAGGACGAACGTCTCCTTCTCCTCGTCCTCCATCAACGGGTACATCTTGTCCTTGTAGGTCTGGAGGTGGCCGGACTTCTCGAACAGCCGGCTCGAGGCGATGTGCGGCGTGGCGACAGGCAGGTATCCGCTCTTCAGCTGCTCCTGGTGCAAGAAGTTGACGAGCGTTTCGCGCAGGACCGCGCCTTTCGGCAGCCAGAGAGCTAGCCCCGGTCCGACGTTCGGGCTGAACATGAACAAGCCCAGCTCCCGGCCCAGCTTGCGGTGGTCGCGCTTCTTCGCCTCTTCCAGGAAATGCAGGTATTGGTGCAGCTCGTCCTTGCTCTCGAACGCCGTGCCGTAGATGCGCGTCAGCTGTTTTCTCGTCACGTCGCCGCGCCAGTACGCGCCAGCGATCGACATCAGCTTGAAGTGCTTGATCTGCTTGGTTGACTCGAGGTGCGGCCCGCGGCAGAGGTCGATGAACAGGCGCTCCTTGCCCTGTTTGTCCGTGGCCTTCTGCTCGTAGAACGAGACCTCCTCTCCCTCCGGAATCGTGTCGAGCAGCTCGAGCTTGTACAGGGCCGTCTCTGAGCCCTGGCCGAGCGTGCACTCTTCGAGGATGATCTTCTTCGCGTCTTCGCGGTCGCGGGCGACCCGCTTCACGATCGGCATATCGAGCTTGGCAAGCTCCTTCATACGACCCTCGATCTTCTTCAGCTCGTCCTCTTTGATAGGCTCGGGTAGGTCGATGTCGTAGTAGAAGCCGTTCTCGATCGGGGGTCCGATGGCGAGTTTTACGCCGGGATACAGCTCTGTGAGCGCCTGCGCCATGAGGTGGGCGGCAGAGTGCCGCAGCTTGTACAGCTCAGACTGTTCGTACGATTGTTCCTGCGGCAGTACTGCGCTCATGATCTGTCCATCCCAAACGACGGGAACGAATTGTTAGGCCCGAAGTATACAGGCTTGAAACCTTGAGACGGAACAGGCAGTCTAATTGTAACGTGAATCGGCGGATTTCGCTTGCTCTGCTCATCGTCCTGTGCGCCCATGCCTCGGCGGACGATATCGTGGCTGCCAGGAAGATGATGTCCGGCGCGATAGCGGAACTCAGTACCCAGCGAAAGTTCACGATGGTGTTGACGGGCACCGAACTGGACAAGGGCGTCGCGAGCCAGATTCAAATCACCGTCGCCGTGCAGTTCACCGTTGAGGGCAAGCGCCAGTTCGCCCGTGTCGAGGCGATGTCGTACCGCGATGGAACGTTGGTCCACCGCTTTGCCGGCGACGGCCAACGGCTCTGGACGTACGACGTTTTGAAGAAGGAGTACTCGAGCATCGACTACGGCGTCGTCCCGAAACCGATCCAGGGCATGAGGCACCGCCTGTTCCAGACTATGAACACGTTCGGCCGCGGGCCGTACACGCTCCTGACGCGGATACTGATGGACGCGTTTGGAGAGAACGCCACGAACGTAGGAAACATCCGCAATAAATGGGTCCCCTGGCAACCGATGGCCGAGGTCAACGTCACCGGGGAGAACATCGTCTGCACGTCTTCCGATCCGGTGGCTAGCCAGCTTGTTTATGTTCTGGAGCCCGACCCGATTTTTGGCTTCCGGCTCAAGGGGCTCGACTACTACGAGCAAGTCAAGATCGCCGGGCGATGGCGGACGCGCCGCTGGCAGGTCACGATCCGTCGAGACTACATGCCGCCCGACACGTCGTTCGGCTTCGTGGCCCCAAGGGGCGCCCGCGCAGTCTCTGTCAGCATCCCCAAGACTGGCGGGTAGCCGCGCAGCCCCGTGCAGCGCTTCAGGTAGTTAGGTGTTGGCGGTCAAAGTCCGCCCTGCGGCACCAGCAAATTACACGATTAGAGGTTCAAAAGCTTACGAGAAACTGGTGGTAGAATTGCGTTTGCCTCTTGCACTCGCTTGGTGAGAAAACAATGAATACCCTTCTAACAGTAGCCGTGGCGTTGATGGCGTTGCAGTCCGCGCCAGTCGAACAAGACGGACCGTCCTTCGAATCCGTCATCTATCTGACCAACAACGGCGGGTCGCGACCAGCTGAGCTTCGGCATGTCACTTCCCACCTCGATGTCACGTATCCCGAGTGGTGGGTAAAGTTCGACGCGAAGTACATCGTCGTGCAGGGAGAGGGCAAGACGATGCTCGTCATCGACAGAGACTTATCGTCGTTGATCAAGATAGCAGAAAACACCGCCATTCTTGAAACGCTTGCGTCGGCGTCTGGATTGACGGAAGTCGGCGAGTTGTCGAGCGAGGCGCAAGCCGCTCTTTCGACCCGGCTTGCGTTTCAAATTCCGCAATACGTCGATGAACAGGCCGGTCTACCGAAGGAAACCGCCCTACAGTTCGTGCCCCTTTTGGACATCACATTGACATCGGACGATCATCAATTCAAGATGTCCATAAGGCCGAATCTACGACCGGAACTTGAGAAGAAGTGGGGCGATCGATTCTATTCCAATCCGCTCGAACACGATCAGGAAAGAGGAGATCGAGCCGCCGAAGCTCGCAGTCCTGAGAATCGTGATCCTCTTGGGATGGCCCTAATATCCATGGCCGGGCGTGGATCGACCAGTCACCGGGCATTGCGGGAGGCGATGGAACTGTATGAGGAGTACGTCGATGGAGAGTATGTGATACTCAGGAACGCGTTTGATCGCGCCTACGAGAAGCTCGCCCAGGACTACGAAATCGTGGAAGGGCCCGGACGAGACGACGAGGTTGCCCTTAGGGACTTGTCAAGTTCAGTGAAAGGCCGTGTTCGACGGGCTCTATCCAGCCGTTGGCAGTTCTACGGGTTCAGCTCTGTCTCAGAGATGGAGGTGTTCTCGCTTGAGGCGAAGGCAGCAGGTCGCAAGCAAATCCTGATCTCAGCGCCTGTACAGGGGAAAAACGGCCAGATCCACGGCATGTCGTTCACGATCATCAGGCCGTAATCGCCCCGATGGTCGGATCGAGTGATTTACGATCCGGGGAGCGGCGACTGCGTAGCGCAGCCTGATTGATACGATTGGTCACGAAGAGGACACTGGCGAGACGGCTTGGGTTCAAACGGGAGGTCGCGTGGACACCGATTCGCACGAAAGAACAGACTGATTAGGCGATGACGATGCCAGTCCGTCGCACAGACCGCCAATATTGCTAAAATGACTGCTGGCTCATCCGCCAGGAAGAATCAGTGGCAGAATCATCAAACGCTTCAGAGGTGCCCGCGACCGGGCATGTCGAGAACTCTCTGAAGATCGTTTGGGTCTTGGCCTGGCCCGCCGTCGCGCTCAACTCGCTGCAGACCCTCAACGCGCTGCTCGACACGTTCTTCATCAGCAACGTCTCGCGCCAGGCGATGACGGCGGCCGGAGCGGCCATGCCGTTCATCTTTCTGTTCTTCTCGATCACGTTTGCGATCGGCATCGCTGCGACGGCGATCGTCAGCAGAGCGTTCGGCGCAGGTGTGATCGCCGAGTGTATCACGGCAAACCGCAAGTGCCTCTCGCTGGCGACCTACCTCGGGTTCGCGCTGTTCCTGATCGCCTGGCCGGCCTCGTTCGGCGCCGCACACGCGCTCATTCCAAAGGGCGACGTCGCCTCGCGTGTTCTGTTCATCGAGTACGCATCGATCTACATGCTCTCCCTGCCCTCTGTGTTCATCATCCAATCGCTCGCGGGATCTCTGCGCGGGATCGGTGATACGCGCAGCCCGATGGTCATCAGCGGCATCCAGATATTCCTGCACATCGCGCTGAACTTCCTGCTCATCTTGCCTGAGCGCGAGGTGTTCGGAATCACCGTGCCGGGGGCTGATCTCGGGCTCAAGGGCGCGGCGATCGGCATGGCCGTCAGTTCGTTGTGCGCAGCCGTAACCTACATAGCCTGGAGCAAACGCACGCAGCTCAAGAGCAGGTTTACGATGGCGTGGCCGGGGATGGAGTGGATCCGCAGGATCGTTCGGATCGCGGCGCCTGCGAGCATGATGGCGTTCTTCAGGGTGTCGTCGCTCATGGCGTTCGCTTTCATCCTTCGGTCACTGCCCAACAAAGACGACGCGGCGATCGCCGTCGCGGCGATCAGGCCAGGGTTCTCGATCGAGTCGTTCGCGTTCATGCCGGCGTTCGGGCTCTCCATCGCAGCGGCGACTCTCGTAGGGCAGAGCTTGGGGATGAAGCGCCCCGACCGAGCGGCCAAGCTCGGCTGGGTCGCAGCGCATCAAGCGGGAATCGTGAGCCTGACGATATCAGTGCTCCTCTTCATATTCGCGAGTCCGCTCGCGCACTTCATCATTGGAGCGCAGCAGGACGTGGCCGACGTCACCGCGAACTTCATTCGATTCGTCGCCTCGACCGAGGTGTTCTTCGCATACGGGATGGTGATGATGCGAGCGATGCAAGGCGCGGGAGACACCCGAAGGCCGATGTGGCTGTCAGTCTTCGCGCTGTGGGGCGTTCGCGTGCCCCTAGCAGCGGTGCTCGCCCTGCCGAGCATCACGATCTTCGGATTCATCACGATCCACGGCGCCAACATGGGGGCGAACGGGGCGTGGCTCAGCATGGCTGTAACACAGTTGATCCAAGGCGTTGTAGCAGTTATTCTATGGAAGAAAGGCGCGTGGAAATCACAAGAAGTGTGAACTTATTGTGGTATCACAGTACTGAGCTAGAAGGAGCACAATGAGCGGAACGCATTTACACATCGTCTTGAACCACCTGCCGGTCACGCTAGCGATGATCACGCTGCTGGTTCTAATTTTTGGCGTGTTGAGGAAAAGCGCAGATATTCAGCGGCTAGGGCTCGGCCTCATGGTTCTGCTGGCTGTCTTCGGCGCCACGGCGTTCTTCACTGGACCCGGTGCCGCTAAGTTCTACGAGGGCAACGACTTCTATCAAAGCAGAATCCAGAGGCACAGGGACAGCGCTGGCGTAGCCTGGCTGACCGGGTTGGCTGTAGGCGCGGTGGGTGTCACGTTGATCGTTTTGAGCAGGAAGTCCTCGACCGTTCCGCTGTCGTTCATGGCGATAGCGGCAGTCGTACTTTCGGCGCAGCTGTTCCTGCTCGCCAGAACTTCCAACTTGGGAGGACAGGTCACTCGTCCTATTCTTGCAGAAGACGCGGCGTCGAAGATGCTCGGGACTGACTGAGTACCGCCTCCGCAATTACGTTGGCTCTCACCGACTCCGCTACATCGTGAACGCGGAGAATCCTCGCGCCGTTGGCGACGGCCAGGACTTGCGCCGCGAGGGAGCCTTCGAGCCTCTCTCCGACCGGCGCAGGATCGGCAGCCGATCCGAGCAGCCTGCCGATGAACGATTTTCTGCTGACCCCGATCAGCACTGGGTAGCCGATCGCTACGATCTCTTCCAGGCGGTTCAGCAGTTCGAGGTTGTGTCGCAAGGTCTTGCCGAAACCGATTCCTGGGTCTATCCAGATGCGGTCTGGATCTACTCCTGCCTGTTCGGCACGGGCGATCGCCTCGGTCAGTGCATCCGCGACGTCGTCCACAACATCCTTATATCGAGGTGCGCTCTGCATCGTGCGTGGATCGCCCAGCATGTGCATCAGGCAGACGGTGCATCCCGCGTCGGCGCACACCGCCGCCATCTCACTGCTCCGAAGCGCCGTGACGTCGTTCACAACGCTCGCGCCCGCCAGCAGGCACTCGCGCGCGACCGCCGGTTTCGAGGTGTCGATCGAGAGAGCCAAGCCGTCGGCCGCCAACTGCTCAACGACGGGTAGCACGCGTCGAAGCTCCTCCTCTTCGGGTACGGGCTCCGCGCCAGGCTGGGTCGACTCTCCACCAACGTCGATCAGGTCAGCGCCTTCATCCGCCATGCGCTGGCCGTGCTCGACCGCTTGTTGAGCGCCGAGGAACTGCCCGCCATCGCTAAAGCTGTCCGGCGTGACGTTCAGAACCCCCATGATCGCGACTCGGTCGATGGGCAGTTCAAAACGCGAAACGCTACTCACTTCACCTCGACAAACTTCTCGTGCAGCATCGGCACGGCCTTTCGCAGCTCGGACTCTGGAATCAGGCAGCTCAGCGAGAATTCGGAGTCGCTGATCTGCAGCACGGGAATCTTGGCGTCGTGCAGCACCCGCAGCACGTCTCGGAACACGCCCGGCTGACGCATGTAGTCGTGCCCCACGAGCGACACCATCGTGCAACCCTCGGTGACTTCGAACGGCACCAACTTTGTCTCGCCCAACGGTTGCAGCAGCGCCTCTTGCGTCTGAGTTGCTTTGGATTCGCGGTCTCCGCGGTGGAACAAGTAGATTGCGCCTTGCGGACCGCCCAGAGGCACGACCAGGCTATCGAACAGGTCTACAACGATCGGGAACTCGCCTCGCTCTACGGCGAAGCCAATGCTCTCAGCGCTGAGGTCGATCATCCGCAGGTTCACCTCGTATTTTGCAAGCATCTCATACACCCGCGTCTTCAGCTCGACGCGATGTTCAGGCTCCACCTTTGCGAGATTGAACTGAATGTGGACGAGTTTGCCCGAGTGCGCAATACCGGTAACCCGACTGCCAGAAAAACGGTCGCCGGGCACAACCTCGGTGCCCTTCTCTTCGCTCATCGTGTTCTTAACCCAGAGCGGAATGTCGAAGCGCATGGCGATCTCCGCCGCCCGGGGGTGCAACACTTGAGCGCCCAGGTGGGCCAGTTCAGCCACCTCGTCGTACGTGACCTCCGGCAACGTCGGAGCATCGGCGACAAAGTCAGGATCTGCGGTCTTCACTCCGTCAACGTCGGTGAATATTTCGACGGCTACGGCTTTGATCGCCGCGGCAACAGCCGACGCCGTCGTATCAGATCCCCCTCGTCCGAGGGTCGTCAGCTCCGCGCCTGGCAAGCCGCCTTGCACCCACACGCCTTGAAAACCGCAGACGACGGGAGTGATCCCTCGCTTGAGCGCCTCATAAAGGCCGAGCGGGTTCACGCCGACGATGCGCGCGTTGCCGTAGACGCCGTCGGTCCTGATCCCGGCTTGGCCGCCCCGCATGGCCATGGCGTCGTGCCCTTGCGTCTTTAGCGTGTGAGCGAAAACGACCGCCGAGAGAATCTCCCCGCACGCCATGAGCAAGTCCAGTTCGCGACCGTCCGGCTCGACGGCTGAGTCGATCTCGCGCAGCATTTGAACAAGGGTGTCGGTAGCGTACGGCTGTCCGTTTCTGCCGATCGCGCTGACGACGACCACCGGCGAGAACCCTTGTTCGACGGCCGAAATCACGCGCAGGGCGGCCTGCATCCGCCGCTCGGCAGACTGCACGCTCGTGCCGCCGAACTTCATCACCTTGATCTTCATTCGACGACCTCTTTCGGAAGGCGCTCTCGGATCCGCTGCGCCAGCCGCTCGCCCGTCTTGGCGTCGGTGACGAGCAGAAGGCGGTCGTGCATGTCGCCGACGTGATCGACCTGCTCGCCGCTAGCGATCACTTCGCTCAGCACGCGCGCGATCAGCCCTTCTTCGTCCTGCATGTTGACCGCGTGCACGTGAACGACGCACCGGTCGCTGACCAGCTCGAACGAAATGCCCGCCTCCTTTAGAGCAGTTTGCAGTATTTCCTGATCGCTCTCTTCTATCAAGAAAGACATCGCACCCGGGCTCAGTTTCAGAAAGTCGACGCTGATGCCTGCGGCCTCGATCGCGTCCAAGGCGGCCAGTCTCGACTCCATGGCCGGCTCGGCCAGGCCACTCAGGTACGCGCTGGCGAGGCCGCGCCTCACCTCGACGCTGTTGATGCCGCGCGTCTTCTCGAATTCGGTCTCCCCGATCCCTCGAGAGTCCACGTCGCGGTCGCTCACGCGTTGGCGGAACGGTCTAAAGCTGCTGGTCAATTCCTTGCTTTCGGGCATTGAAATCCTTGCTTGCCTGAGAGGTTACCGCGATGCGGCTTGCTTGCTCAGGCCTCGAATCCAAGAATCTCGTCTGCTTTCTGCCACGCGTCGTCATCGACCTTCAGTTCGCTGGCCGCAGCGTTCTGCTCGATATGCTCCACTTTCGTAGCGCCTACGATCACGCTGCTGACGCCTTTTTGCCGCAGGCACCAGGCTAGCGCAAACTGTCCTACTTCTATGCCCTGCTCTTTCGTGAACGCCGCGAGCCTCTGGACTTTGGTCAGCACCTCGCTGGTGAGGAGCGCGTCCATGAACATGTTTGCCGTGTCGTCGGCCCCGCGCGACTTTGCGGGCGGAGCCTGGTCGGGCAGGTACTTCCCTGTCAACACGCCTTGAGCGAGCGGTGAGAACACGACCTGGCCCATGCCCATGCGCTCACACGCCGGCAGCACCTCGGCTTCGATCTGCCTGGTCAGCATGCTGTAGCGCGGTTGGTTCGAGACGGGCGGGGCACACCCGCACGCGCGAGCTGTGTGGCAAAGGTCGACGATCGCCCAGGCCGGCCACTCGCTGACGCCCCAGTAGAGCATTTTGCCTTGGCGGATCAAATCGTCCACGGCGCGCACCATCTCCTCCATCGGCACGGAGTCGTCGAATCGATGAAATTGAAACAGATCGACGTAATCGAGCCCAAGCCTTTTTAGCGAATTGTGTACCGACTCGTGAATGTGTTTTCTGCTCAGCCCCTGGTCGTTTGGGCGATCGCTCATCGGAAAGTAGCACTTGGTCGCTATGAAGAGATCTTCGCGCTTCATACCCGCTATGGCCTTGGCCAGAGACTTCTCTGCTTCGCCTTTGTTGTAGACGTCCGCCACATCGAAGAAGTTGATTCCAAGGTCGAAGGCGCGGTACACGAGCGCCTCGGTTGTGGAGTCTTCTTTCGATTTGCCCCGTGGCAACCACCCGCCGAGCGCGACCTCGGAGACCTTGACGCCGTACTTCCCCAGCTGCCTGTATTCCATCTGGCGACAGGTTACTCTACGATCTCGAACAGGACTGAGCGCGGGAACGTGGCGACGATCCGTAGCCGACCTGATCGGTGAGCGTCTGCGATGAGCCAGTTGAATTTGAGGTTTAGGTCGTCGAACATGAGCGCGCGATCATCCTCCGAGTAAAAAACCCCGTCACCGATGGAATCCACAAACTTCTGACCGTGGCCGACTGAATCTCCCAAGATGTTGTAATAGACGTGCGTGAACCCCAGCTCTGCCATCTTCGACGCATACTCGTCGCCGGTGCTGAGCGTCTTGTGCGGAATCAACTTTGAGTGACCTGGGTTCGCCCAGAAGTAGTCCCTGTCCAGCAAGAACCCGAACAACTCGTGATACAGCGCGATCTTCGAGTCTTCCGGCAGTTGGTTCAGCCGTTGGCTCGGCTCATAGAATAGATTCCGCTGGGCTTGGTATTCGCGTGCAGTCTGCTGACCGAAGACGACCTGCAGTTCCGCATCCGTCCGCACCGTCTTGATCATCCAGGCGGTATAGGCGGCCTGCAGAATGAACGCCGCAGCGACGATGCGCCCTGCTCCGAACTTCGCTATCGCCCCAGCGCCCAGGACGCACATCGGTATCGCGACGATCGTCATGTACCGGCTCTGCTGGCTCAGGAAGAACCACATCAGCAGCAGTAGCCCGATGGTCGCAAGCGTCAACTTCTCGCGTCGCGACATCCGGCCAGAGACCGCTGCCATCACGGCGCCGACCAACACTGCGAATCCGATGGCGCCCGTCGGCGAACCTCCTCCCTGCTCCTGCCCTGGGTTTGTGTACCGACCAGGCTGGTACGCCAGCCCGAGGATCGCGTGCCCGATGGCGAGGGGATTTCTTCCGTTTTCGCCGCGGCCAACTCCGAAAGTCTGCTGCTCGTTCTTGTAGGTCGCTTCGCGCCACTCATCCCAGTCCTCACCCCCGAGGACGCCGTAGAAGAACGGAAAAACTGGGTTGCCTGTATACACGGCGGTCTTGACGTACCACGGTGCGGCGACGAGCAAGGCGATCACCGCAATTGCGATCTTTGTCTTGACGCCGACGAACGGCTTGCGCATGAACAGTCCCGCCATGCCGACAACTGCGGCGACAGCCACAAGCACCTGAAAACCCGTGTACTTGGTGCCCAAGGCAAACCCGAGGCACAAGCCAGCCAGAATTATCGACTCCTTTCGATTCTCCTCCTTGACGATGCTCGAACACGCGTACAGGATTCCGAACGCGGCGAACAGCCCGTGAGCCACGTCGATATACGCTGTTCCGGTCTCCCACGCGACCACCGGAATCCCCGCAAAGCCGAGCGCGCACCACCACTCCGCCGATCCACCGTACCAACGCCGCGCAAGACCGAACAGCGCGATCGCGCCAAAGACGAACACCACCAGCGTAAACGCCTTTGCGCCGCTCTGACCGCCCCACATCAGCCCCCAGATGTAAAGGTTGTCGATCGACAGCGGAAAATTGCTGTGATGAATGCCCTGCACGTATTCGATCTGTCCTCCCTGCAGCCAGATCTTCGGAACGGCAAGGTGGTAGGCCAACGTGTCCCAATCCGACGCAACGCTTGGCGCAAGAACGGCGACCAGGGACAGCAGCCCGATGACGCCCACGGCGAGCGGAAAGAGCAAGCTCAATCCCGTCGGGAGCTTGAGGCGCAGCTCTTGGTGATGGCCGTTCACAAGTCCGAACACCGCAAGCGCTAGCACCAGCACGACGATGAAATAGACGCCCCAATTGAGACCGCCAGGGATCAGGCCGACGAACAGCGTCAGCAAGCCGACCGAGCCGAGACCGAGCAGGCCGCACACGCCGAAGCGCTCGGCCGGATCTAGGCTCTTCGTACAGCGATCAAGGACGAAACGGGCAGCCATCGCCGCACAGAGCGCGAAGGCCACGGTCACAAGAACGCCGAACATCTGAATGAGTATACGCGCCCGGTCGGTATCCTATCCGCAGTGATCCGGTACTGGAAAATCTACTGCGAGTTTTTCCGAAGCTCG